>JAYUAG010000050.1:0-6224 GCA_043741475.1 Thermoflexaceae bacterium
GACCGCCGTTATGCGGGGAACCCTTGCGGCGTCGTCACCCGCGCCGAGGGGCTGAACGACGTGCAGATGCAGCAGATCGCGCGCGAACTCAACCTGAGCGAGACCGCCTTCGTCTTCCCCTCGAGCGCAGCCGATTTCCGCGTCCGCTTCTTCACGCCGGCCTCGGAAGTCCCGCTCGCCGGGCACCCCACGATCGCGACGATGCATACCCTCGTCGAAGAGGGCTGGATCGAACTGGGCGAGGGGAACACGCGCGTCACCCAGGAGCTGAACATTGGCGTGCTGCCGGTTGACCTCCAACGCGAGGCCTCCGGCACGGTGCGCGTGACCATGACGCAGGCGAAGCCGGAGTTCCAGCGCCGGCTCGACCGCAACGTCTTCGCCCAGGCCTTCCGCCTGAGCGCCGCTGACATGCGCGACGATGTCCCCGCGCAGGTGGTCAGCACGGGGACACCCCAGGCGATGGTGCCGGTGAAGTCGCTCGACGCGCTCAAGCGGCTTCGCCCCGACTACACCTACCTCAAGGACCTCGAAGAGTTGGGCGAATACTTCAGCGTCCACGTCTTCGCGCTGGAGAGCTTCGACCCCGCGCACCGCGCCCATTCGCGCCACTTCATCGCGAGCCAGGGCTTCGAAGACCCGGTCACCGGGAGCGCGAGCGGCAGCATGGCCGCCTACCTCTGGAAGTTCGGTTTGCTGCGGGAGCCGCGCTACACCGTTGAGCAGGGCCACATCATGGGCCGTCCGGGCGTCGTCGAGGTCCAGGTCGAAGCCGAGGGTGACGAGGTCTCGGTCGTGCGCATCGCCGGCCGGGCCATCACCGTCCTTCGCGGCTCGATCATGGTGTAGGCTGGGCGCGTGAGTGAGGGCGTAAGCTTCGACGAGGCGGAAGCGCTCCTTGAGAGCGCCGAGTTCGAAGATGTCAAGCTCCTCTGGCACTCTTCCAACTACGTCTACCTCTGCCAGCTCTGCGGCGGCGAAGGCGAGCCGATAGCGGCCGTGTACAAGCCTCACCGGGGTGAGTCGCCGCTCTGGGACTTCCCCGACGGTCTCTACCGGCGCGAGGTCGCTGCTTACCGGCTGGCGAGGCTGCTCTCGTGGGATTTCATCCCGCCGACGGTCGTCCGTGACGGCCCCCAGGGCGTTGGCTCGCTCCAGCTGTTCGTCGCCCACGACACGGCGTCGCACTTCTTCGAACAACGCGACAAACCGGAGTTGTTGCCGCAGCTCAGGCGTATGGCCGTCTTCGACTACGTCGCGAACAACGCCGACCGCAAGGGTGGCCATTGCCTGCTCGACGAACACGGGCGCATCTGGGGCATCGACCATGGCATCTGCTTCCACGAGCAATACAAGATGCGGACGGTGATGTGGGACTGGGCGGAAGAACCGATACCGCAGGAGTGGCTCGATGACATCCGTTCGGTCGGCGAACGGGTGCGTGACCGGGCGCCGGAGACGGCCCCACTGCTGAAGCTGATCAGCGGCGCGGAGCGAGAGGCGATGCTCGGCCGCATCGGTAAGCTGCTCCATAGCGGCGCGTACCCGGCGCCCGGTCCGCACCGTCACTACCCCTGGCCGCTGGTCTGAATCGTCACGAAACCGCCCGGGAGAGCATCGATGGCCATCGTCGTGCAACGCAGCTTCATCATCAGCCGCGGCGCATTCGCCGAATTCGAGCGGCTTTCGCGCGAAGGCGTGTGGCCGTACATGGAGGCGCGGGGCTGCAAGATCGTGGGGTTCTTCACGAACCTCCACGGCGGCGCCAGCAACGAGGTGATTCTCAATACGGCCTACGCGTCCATGGCCCATTGGGAGGCGACACGCGACGACGCACCCCTCCCGGGGGACGCTACAAACGAACTGCGGGCGCTCCACGGGCCGTACCTTGAGGCGCTGCGCGCCCGCCGTGCCCTCACGGAGGTCAGTAGCACGCGTGTCCTCAGGCTGGCGACGAGCTGGGTCGATTACGGCGTGCACGAGGGGTAAGGCGCACTTACCGGCCGGCAGGTTGACATGGCGGAGCGCGTCCTTACGATCGTCCTGCCCGTCATTCCACACGCTCGCGGGCGGCACGAAGGAGCACTTAACCCAATGGCGGACCTGAAAGAGACAGCCGACCAATTCGCAAAGGACCTGGTCGCCCAGAACATCGCCGGCCTGATGATGGCCTTCACCCCGAACGGCATGGGCAAGGCGATGGCCATGCAGGGCCAGATGGCGGCGGCGGGCCCACAGCCGCCGACCACCGGCTACGAAGTCAAGATGCTCGAGCCCGAGGGCGACGACCAGGTCATTGACATCGTCATGAAACGTGACGGCGGCGAAGGCGTGATCGTGACCAAATGGAAGAAAGACATCGCCGGCGCCTGGAAGGTCGACGACATGGCCCTTCGCGCCTGAGCCTTCGAACGACGAGGCACTGACACGGGAAGCCGGGCGGCAACGCCCGGCTTTTTCGGCCCTCACCCCCCGGCCCCCTCTCCCGACTTCGCGGGCGAGGGGGAGGGAATCGAAGGGACAGTCGCCCCGATGTGACGCTGGCCGGCCAGGCCCAGCGCGTTGGCGAGAGCAGCGGAAAGCGTGGCCGGTTCCACCCGCTCGAGACGCACTTCCGTGCAGCCGACCCAGCTCGCCGCTTCGCGGAGCGCGCGCGCCATCGGGGCGACGGCCGCGGCGTCACCGAGCGCGAGCTGACGCGCCACGAGCGTGGAGCCTTCGCGCGCGGGATCGACATGGCCCACGATGCGGCCTTCGGCGAGCAGCGGCATGGTGAAGTAGCCGCGCACGCGTTTATCCTTCGGTACGTAGGCTTCGAGTTTGAAGGCGAAGTCAAAGACGCGCCCTGCCCGGTCGCGGTCCCAGAGCAGTGAGTCAAACGGCGAAAGCAGCGTCGTGCGTGAGGCGGGCGAGCTGGTCGCGAAGGGGGCAAGGGCGCCGGGCGCGGCGAAGGTTTCCTCCGCCCAACCCTCTACGGCGACGGGGACCAGCCCGGCCGCCTCGATTGCGGCGTCGAGCGCCTTTGTGCGTCCGCCCATGGTCGATACCGCATTGACGAAGTAGCGCGCGAGGTCGCGCTTCGTGGCGACGCCGAGCGCCCGCGCGGAAACGCCGACCAGCTCCGCGAGACACTCGGCGTCTGACGGCTCCTGGGCGAGCAGTGCCTGCGGGATGACGCGCTCGGGGAGGTCATAGACGCGCTTCCAGGACCGGCGGCTCACGCAGACCACCTCTCCGCGCCCGTAAAGCGTCTCCACCGCGATCTTGGCGTCCGACCAGTTCCACCAGCCCGCACTCGCCCGCGCGCCGCCGAGTTCCGTGGCCGTCACGGGGCCGTCCCGTAACCGGGCGAGCACTTCCGCAACCGCCGCGGGCTTCGCCCAGCGCCACTCGCGCGCACTCGCTTTCCGCCGTACGCCTGCGAAGTGCGGCCACGAGTCGATCGGCAGGATGCAGTTTGCGTGCGCCAGGTATTCGAACGCCGTCGCCGGTTCGGCCCAGTAGGCGCCTTCGACCGCGGCCCGCCCGACGGCGCCAAGGCGGGCGTACGGCACCAGTTCGTGGGATCGCGCGAGCACCGAGATGGTGTCGAGCTGCACGGCGCCGAGCCGCCTCAACACGTCCGATGGCCCGCCGTGGGGTGTCTCCGCGCCCAGTCCCTGCGCGCGCAGGATGAACCGGCGCGCGTCCGCCGCGCTCAGGTCTACCTCCGGCCGGGGACTGATCCGTGGCATGTACACACTCCCGGCAAGGTTCGGCGAGTCGGCTGGCCCATCGCCACGCGCTGCCCCACGATGGAACACATGGGACGTACGTTCACGAGCGCGAAGCCGCTCCCGCCGCTGCCCCGCCTGCGCCGCTTCCTCATCGTCGGCTGGAACTTCACCATCATCTACCTCAGTTACAAGCGCATCCAGCGGAAGAAGGGCATCTCTGAGGCCGCGCGCCAGTCGCTCTACGGCCGCATCCATCGCCCGAACGCCGAACGGCTCTACCGCACGGCCGCCCGGCTCGAGGGCCTGCTCATCAAGACCTGCCAGTTCATCTCCAGCCGGGCGGACATCGCTCCGCCCGAATATGTAGCCATCCTGGGCCGCCTCCAGGACCACGTCCCGCCCCGGCCGTTTGCCGAGATCGCGGCGCTCATCAACGACGAGCTCGGCGCGCACCCGGACGCGATTTTCGCGGCCTTCGCGCGCCAGCCGGTCGCCTCCGCCTCGCTTGCTCAGGTGCACCGCGCGACGACGAAGGACGGGCGCGATGTCGCCGTCAAGGTGCAGTACCCCCGCATCGCGCGGGTAGTCGAGACCGACCTGCGGAACCTCTCGCTCTTCGTCAAGCTCCTCGCCCGCTTCGAAAAGAACTTCGACTATCGCGGACTTTTCGAAGAGTACGCCAAGTACACGCCCCTTGAACTGGACTTCGAGCGCGAAGGCCACAGCGGCGAGCGCGTGGCCGCAGACCTCTCGCGCCGCAAGGACGTGCTCGTACCGGAGATCGTCTGGGAGCACACGGCCCGCCGCGTGCTCACTACCGAGTTCATTGACGGCATCAAGATCTCGGATACGGACGCGCTCCTCGCCGCCGGCATCGACCCCAACCAGGTCGCGCAGATCATGACCGAGGCCTATTGCGAGCAGATCCTCGTGCACGGCTTCTTCCATGCAGACCCGCACCCGGGCAACCTGCTCGTGCTCCCCGGGCCGGTGGTCGTCTTCATCGACTTCGGCCTTTCGAAGGACTTATCCCCCGCCTTCCGTATGAACTATGCCCGCCTCACACTCGCGATCATGAAGCAGGACGAGGTCGCGATGGTCGATGCCTTTCGCGCGATCGGTTTCAAGACGAAGCGGGACGACCCTCAGTCGCTGGTCGCGCTCGGGCGCTCGTTCTTCGATTCGGCCGGTCCCGATGGCAAGCCTTACATCGATTCCGAGGTCATGTCCGAGGTGAACGAACGCTTGGCCCGCATCCTCCAGGAGAACCCGGTCACACAGATCCCGCCGGATATCCTCCTGATCTTCCGCGTGCTCGGCCTGATGAGCGGGCTTCAGAAGCGGCTGGAGAGCCGGGTGAGCATGCTCGACACGATCATCCCGTATGCCGAGGCCCAGGCCGCCGCCGGCTGAGCGGCCCCGTGACTCCACCAACAGCCGCACCGCCGCGGATACTGGCCCGCATGAAGGAGGCCATCATGTTTCGTGCCTTTCTGCTCCTGCCAGTTGTCCTGCTAGCCACCGCCGCGTTTTCCGCCTGCGGCGGCGACGACGACGGCGGGAAGTCGTCATCAACCACCGTTGCCGCCCCCGCGGGCAGCACCAGCAAGGCCACCGCCTCCTCCAGCAAGGCGGGCAAGCGTCTTGTTGAAGACCCGTGCGGCGCCGTGAGCCTCGACGACGTGCGTGCCGTGTTGCCGGACGCAAAAGCGGGCGAGGGCGGGCCTCTCGGCGCCGACGCCGCAAGCTGCATTTGGCGGTCTGCAGCGAAAGACAGCGTGTCGGTCGAGGTGACTCTCATCACGCCGACGAAGGATCAGGTGGCGGGCGTGAAGGCCGGCTACGCTAAGCAGTTCCCGGACGCCAAAGTCGATGTCGGCGACGTTGGCTATTTCGAAGGAACGGGGCTGGTCTTCTTCAAGGGAAACGTCGTCGTCACCCTGGCAGCGTACGACGGTGTGAAGAAAGACTCCCTTGTTACGCCCGCCAAAAAGCTCGCCGCCAAAATCTGACCGCCGGAGGCCGCGGGACGCCTGGGCTGGCCGCAGCTGAGTCTCCCCGCGGCTGAGCGAGCGAGCCGTTAGAGTCACGGCGCTGGACCTCGCAACTGCTTCTGGTTTCTCGTCGGGAACCGCCTACGGGATTCCTTCAACCACCGCTGTCGCCCGCCGCGTTGGTGGTCCTATCAGGCGTCGGACTGGCGACGGGGACTCCGCAACAGGCGGCAGCCCGCCGGCGTGTCAACGCAAGAATGATGAGTGAAGCCGCCGCCGGCGCCGCGATGACGAGCGCCAATACCCACGGGACACCGAGGAACCCGAGAACCCCGCCGAACGCGCCCGCGGCGATCGCTACCGAAGCCACGGGGATGAGCACGCAGGGAACGCACGTGATGGCGACCCCGATGGGGAGGAGCCATATGGATTTGGTTTTCAAAGCGGCCCTCCTATCCGATGCAGCAAGTCATGACCGACACATCCCGGGTGAACGCCTGTGCGGCGAGCTTGA
>JAYUAG010000051.1:0-6224 GCA_043741475.1 Thermoflexaceae bacterium
CTCGCCCTCAACGACGCCCTGATCCTTGAGGCAAAGGAACTGGGTAACCATCGGACTAAGCGCGATGCCGTCAACGCAGCGCTCGAAGAGTATGTCCAGAAACGCCAACGGCTGCGCATTCTGGAACTCACGGACACCATCGAATACGACGAGGACTATGACATCATCGCTTTCCGTAAACGGGACGCGCATCGCATGGCTCTTCTCGACGAGTTCTCGGATGAGCCGCCGGCGGACACTCCGTGACGACGATGGTGGACTCCACCGCGTGGTCGATCATGTTGCGCCGCCGCCGACCGAACACAGCGTCAGACATTGACCTCGCCGTTCGCGCGGAAGTCGAACGATTGGCCGTGTCCGGCGACGCGCTGCTCTGCGGAGCGGTTCGCCAGGAAGTACTCAGTGGCATGCGGTCTGAGGTGCAATTCGAACGGATTCGATCGGCACTCGCGGCCCTGCCCGATGTGCCGCCGCGGGTAGGCGACTATGAGACGGCCGCAAGGTTCTTCAATCGGCTCCGGACGTTGGGCGTAGTCGGCTCGGCAACGGATCTTCTCGTTTGCGCCCTCGCCTCCAGGCTGGGGGTTGACATCCTCACCCGGGACAGGGACTTCGTCCGTTACGCGGCTCACCTGCCAATACAGCTCCATACGCTTTCGACACAGTGGCCGTGAGCGGCGAACGCGATCCTGCATTGATGTCCAATCCGGCTCCATCAACTCTCGAAAGGCCTCACATGACCACCAACCGCTCCTGGGTGCTCGCCCGCCGTCCCAACGGTATGGTCCAGCAATCCGACTTCGAACTGCGCGAGGCGCCGGTCCCTGAGCCTGGTCCCGGCCAGTTCGTCGTCCGCACGATCTACTGCTCACTCGACCCGGCGATGCGCGGCTGGATCGTCGATCGCCCCAGCTACGTGCCCCCCGTCCAGATCGGCGAGGTGATGCGCGCGGGCGGCTGTGGCGTCGTGACTGCCTCCGAACACCCCGGCTTCTCCGCGGGCGACCTCGTCACCGGCATGACCGGCTGGCAGGAGTACTGCCTCTCGGACGGCTCCGGCCTTCTCGCCTTCCGCAAGCTCGCGCCGGGCACGGATCTCCGCGCCTCCATGGGCGTCTTCAGCGGCGCCGGCATGTCCGCATATTTTGGCCTGCTTGACCTCGGTAACCCACAGCCGGGCGAGACCGTAGTCGTCTCCGGCGCCGCCGGGGCGGTAGGCTCTGTCGCCGGCCAGATTGCGAAGATCAAGGGCTGCCACGTGGTTGGCATCGCCGGCGGCCCGGAGAAGTGCGCCTGGCTGGTGGACGAACTCAGCTTTGACGCTGCCATCGACTACAAGAACGAGAAGGTCTCATCGCGCCTGCGCGAGACCTGCCCCGGGGGCATCGACGTCTTCTTCGACAACGTTGGCGGCGAGATCCTGAACGCCGCCCTCGCCCAGATCCGGATGAAGGCCCGGATCGTGCTCTGTGGCGGGATCAGTAGCTACAACGCCGTCGCCCCGCCGCCCGGCCCTTCCAACTACATGAACCTCGTCTTCATGCGCGCCCGCATGGAGGGTTTCATCATCATCGACTACGTCCCACGCTTTGCCGAGGGGGCGGAAGCAATGGCCCGCTGGATGGCCGAAGGGAAGCTCAAGGCGCGCGACACCGTCGTCCAGGGGATCGAAAACGCGCCTCGCGCCCTGCAGATGCTGTTCGAAGGTGGCAACACCGGAAAGCTGCTCGTCCAGGTCAGCGCCGAGCCGGGAGCCTGACCATGCGTTTCATCATTTACGGGGCAGGAGCGGTTGGCGGCGTCGTCGGCGGGCGCCTTTCGCAGCACGGCCACGATGTCGTCCTCATCGCCCGCGGTGCTCATGCCGCCGCCATCGCCCGCGACGGCCTCACGCTCGCCTCGCCGAATGAGACAGTCGTTCTCCCTGTCCCGGTCGTAACCCATCCTCGTGAGATCACCTTCGCACCCGGCGATGTCGCCGTCCTCACGATGAAGTCGAACGACACGCTCGAAGCCGTGGAAGCCCTGTACGCAGCCGCGGGGCCGGACCTGCCTGTGGCCGTCATGCAGAACGGCGTGGAGAACGAACGCTTGGCAGCGCGTCGCTTCGCCAACGTCTACGCCGTCCCCGTCATGCTCCCGGCCACCCACCTTGAGCCGGGCGTCGTCGAAGCCAACTCCGCCGAGAAGAGCGGCGTACTCGACATCGGCTGCTATCCCGACGGGGTCGACGCACTCTGCGCGGAGTTTGCCGCGGCGCTCTCCGCGTCAGAGTTCAGCTCCCGGCCCGACGAGCGCGTGATGCGGCGAAAGTACACCAAGCTACTGATGAACCTCGGCAACTCAATCGACGCTGCCTGCGGTCCGGGAGGCCCGCGAGATCTCGCCCGCGCCGCCCGTGACGAGGCGCTCGCCTGTTATCAGGCGGCCGGAATCGATTTCGCCAGCGACGAGGAAGACGCCGACCGCCGCGCCGGGCTCATCCGCATCGCACCCATCGCCGGACGCCGGCGCGGGGGAGGCTCTACCTGGCAGAGCCTCGCCCGGGGCAAGCGCACGGTCGAAGCCGACTACCTCAACGGCGAGATCGTGCTAATCGGAAAGCTCCACGGAGTGCCCACGCCTGTCAACGCCGCCCTCCAGATGATTGCGAACCGGCTTGCCGCCACAGGCAGCCCCGCGGGCTCCATGACCACCGATGAACTGACGGCGGAGGTCCAGCGTCTACACACGCCCTAGGAGTCGCGGCCGTCCCTGGCCGCTGGAGTCCGAACCCGCCGCCTCCGGGGCCGTCCGCGGATGGAAGCCGCTCGGACCGCTCAGCTCGAGTCGTGGTGATAGATCGCGACCGAGATGTTATCCGGCCCGCCCGCAGCGTTCGCCAGCTCCACGAGCCTCTTCGCGGCGTCCTCCATCGTCGGCTCATCGGCGAAGGCCTCGACGATCTTCTCCGGCGTCACGGCCCGGTAGAGCCCGTCCGAACAGAGCAACAGGGTATCGCCATCGTTCAGCCGCTGATGGACCATCCTGTCCACGGGCAGGTCTTCTTCGACCCCGACGCCCTTCGTGATCACGTTCTGGTAGGGACTGCGCGAAGCCTCGTCCGCCGTCAGATTGCCTTGCCTCACCTGTTCCGCCACCCAGCTATCGTCCTGTGTAACCGGGTCGAGCGTGCCCTTCGCGCACTTGTAAGCGCGGCTGTCGCCCACGTTGTAGATCCACGCCTGGTCGCCGTGGACGAGCGCCGCCACGAGCGTTGTGGCCATGTGAGAGAGCCGCGCATCTGTCTTCTGCATCTCGCGCACGCGTTTGTTTGCTTCTGCCGCCGCCTTCTGGAGCGCATCCACGGGGTTCGTGATCTCTTCCGCCCACATGGAGGCGACGATCGCATTGACCGTCTCTTCGCTCGCCGTTTCGCCACCGCCGGCGCCCCCGACTCCGTCGGCGACGATGAGCAACGTGAAACCGGCCGGCAGCGCGATCGCGGCGGCGTTGTCCTGGTTGTTCTGGCGCCGTCTGCCCACGTCAGCGAGCGCAAAAAACCGGTGAGGCATAACCGCAGGCTCCTCCTGGGGGCGAGGACTGCGCCTATATTGCAGGGCCGCCTTTACTCGGCCAAGCAGCCCGCGGCGGGGAGGCGTTGTAGGAGACGTGTTCTTATCCAATAGCCCATTCGAGGGCCGTGAGCTTGTGAAGGCCTTTGAAGCCTTTCAGTGGCAAAATGCGCTCTTCTCCGAACGTGAACTCGCCCGAAGGCGCGATCACCTCTCGCAACAACGCCGATATCAAGATCTCTCCCCCTCTTGCTTCTGAAGATACCCGGGCGGCGAAATTCACGGAGGCGCCGAAGATGTCATTTTCATCCCAGAGCACTTCACCAATGTGGATGCCCATCCTCACCCGGATCGGCCCGGATGCCTCATTATCGGTGAATGATAGCCGCTTTTGGATCGCCACCGAACAGTTCAACGCATCACGCGCACTCGCGAAGAGCACGAGAAATCCGTCCCCCATCCGCTTCGCCTCGTGGCCCCGGTAGGTCGCGAATTGCTCCCGCAAAATCGCATTGTGCGCAGTGGTGACCTTGTACGCTTCCCGTTCGCCGAGGTTGGTGACCATGGAGGTGGAGCGCTCCAGATCCGTGAACATAATCGTTACGGTGCCGCCTGGGCCCATGTTCTGACCGCGCCACAGGCCCTGGATCCCCTCCCCCGGCGAGGTCACCGGCCGCCGCTCCGATGGCGCCGCGGGACGCGCCTGGAACACCACCGTTCCCGAACTCGCCTGGTCACCGGTCACACCGATAGTCACGTCCGCGATCGTGATCGTGTCGCCATGCGTGAGCCCGGCCCGCGACGCCACCGGGTCGCCGTTAAGGATCACCGGGTTGCGCCCGCCAAGGTCGACGATATCCCAGCCGTCGAGCGTTTGCTCCACCTGACAGTGCCGCCGCGAGACGTACTGGCTCGGGATCGGGATCTCGCAGGCCGGGTCGCGCCCGAGCACCATCGGCTGATCGCCGACGGCGTACTCTGCAGGAGGCGCCCCCGGCGCATTCACGGTGAGTTTCAGTTCCATCCAGCCACTGACATCGGCCTTGCGGGCCATTTTTCCCAGAGCATACGTGAGCGCTCGCACCCCCACAATGCCGGGCGTCGGACTGCGGTTGGCCTTCCGCCAGTTCCCTGATAGCGTGAACCCTGATCAAGGCGAGCAGCGTTTACTGCCGCCCTCCGGTGACGCATGGCCGAGGATGAACGCCAGGAACTCCAGCAAGGGATGGTGTTGGGGCACTATGTCCTCGATGACTTCATCGGCGGCGGCGCCATGGGTGAAGTCTGGCGTGGTAGCGACCGCCGTGATAGCTCCCACGTTGCGGTCAAGATCCTTAAGGCGGAATTCAGCAAGGACCCTGCCTTTCGCAACCGCTTCGAACGCGAAGCTCACGTCGCCACCCTCCTGAAGTCACCCTACACGGTGCAGACCTACGCCTTTGGTCGCCAGTACGGCTTTTACTACCTCGTGATGGAGTTCGTCGAAGGCGACTCCGTGGAGAAAATACTCGAGAAGGGCCCCCTGCCGCTCGACGAGGCGCTGGAAATCGCCAACGACGCCGCCCGCGCCCTCGAGGCCGCCAGCGCCCACAAACTCGTCCATCGCGACATGAAGCCTTCGAACATCATTGTCAGCCCGGATGGCGCCGCCAAACTTGCAGACTTTGGCATCGCGGGCCAGACCAACGTTCGCGACTCCGCCGGGATGTTCATGGGCACGGTCCAATATGCTGCGCCCGAACAGCAGCAAGGCCACGCGGATAGCCGGAGCGACATCTACGCACTCGGCGCGACCCTCTTCCACATGCTCGCCGGGCGCCCGCCCTATACCGGACGTTCCATGGAGGACATCCTCCTCCAGCACGCAAGTGCACCCTTCCCTTCGCCCCTGCTCGCGCTCCAGCCAGAACCCGTCGTCGATGTGGTGCGGCGCTGCATGCAGAAGGATCCCGAAGACCGGTACGCCTCGGCGGCCGAGCTCGCCGCCGCACTGGAACGCCTGCGCATGCGCATCACCCAGGTACGCCAGCAGGCGCCGCCCGTTGTCTCGGCCGAATTCCGCACGCTCGTCCCAGAGCCCGATGACCCACAGCGCGTGGAATTGCCTTCCGGCGCCACGGTGATGCTGCCCTCGGCCCGCGGCGCCCACGCCCCCGCACTGCCGGACCCGGTGAACCCGCGGCCGTTCATCCCGCCGCTTATCCGGCCCGCGGAAGGTGGCCCGCCCCTGTCGCCCTTCGGCGCCGGTTCGCGTCCGCCAGTGGCAGGCGAGGGCACCCTCGTGGCGCCCTCCACCCCGGGCGGGCGCTCCCAGGCGGCGCCTCAAGCGCCGGCGGCGGGGGAAACGACGCTGCTACCGCGGCCGAACGTTTCCGTCCCGCCCGCTTCGTCCGTTGGCCCGCCGGTCGTCTTCCCTCCGAGTGTGGCCCAGTCCGTGCCCGCGGTATTCCCTCCGATCGCCCTCCCGTTGCCCGCGCCCGTAGCTTCGCCAGGTGGTAGCAGGCGCGGGCTCTTTATCGTCTTCGGCGCCGTTGTCGCCGCGTTAGCCGTTGGCGGCGTGGCGTTCGCCCTGCTCGCTGGTGGTGGCGGCGGGAATACACCCGCTGGCGGCGATGCCACCGCGGCAGCCGCCTCGTCGACCTCTGCCAGCACTTCCCCCGGCGCCGCTGG
>JAYUAG010000052.1:0-6212 GCA_043741475.1 Thermoflexaceae bacterium
TCGCCTCCGGTCCCCAGTCCCGCGAAGCCCATCATTCATCACTCCCCCCACATTCTAGCCGCTTTGCGGGGCGGTGCGGGCGATTAAGCGTTCTTCTCCGAGCACCAGAGACAACCGGATCTCGCTGGAGTTGTCGCCTCCCCTTCGAGCCATGGAGGGTCGCCGCCCATCCGGCCTGGGACGGTAGATGAGCCGTCCGCCTGCGCCGTTCGGGTGGCCTCGCCGGATGTCACGGGGTTCCTTGACGAAACGATCCCGTCCCTAAAGAGCGACGGGGGGGACACCCCCTCCCAACCGGGATGGTTGTCGACGTTTGCGCTGGTAGTGCTGCGAGCCGTTGGGCGGCTGTGCCCGTAACCGACACGATGGGGTCATAGTGTGGGATCGCAGGAGCCGCCTCAGGGCACGGGCGGGGGCCGCGAGATGACCGCCTTCAGGTCCGCCAGCAGCACCCGGTCCGGCTCGTCGGGCAGCACCAACGGCGCCGACAGCTTGCCCGCGAGTTCGACCACCCGCGCCCGCACGTCCTCCAGTCCCTGGCGGATCTCGGGCAGCAGCGGGTCCTCCCCGTCCAGGTCGTCACCCACCCAGTCGGCCGTCGCCTCGAGAGCGAGGAGTTCCCTCCACGCCTGCAGCAGCTCAGCCTGGACCTGCTCCAACAGCGCGGCGGCCCCGGTCGTCTTGGGATGCGCCAGCAACGTCGTCAGCCCAGCACCGGACGTGGCGCTAGGCGGCGCTTTCCGCTCGCGTCGTGTCGCCTGTCAGCTGTGCCAGCATCGCCATCAGCCCGGCCTGATCGGGGCCGACGAACGGGGTTGCCGCCGGAGCCGCCGCGAGCGATCCGAGGAGCTGCTCGGTCATGCCGCGGGCGGGCGGGAGATGACTGCTGAGGATCATCTCGGGTTCCATCTGGCGGACCTCGTTCAGGCTGGCAGCGAACCTGGTGAGGTCAACCTTGCTCAGCCAGGGCGCGTCGATGGTCGCCCACAGGAGCTGCCCCTGCCGCAGGTCCGACTGCGCAATGTCAGCCGCGGTTTCCGCTGGTCCGCTTAGCAGTGCGCCGAAGCAGTCCGAACTGAAGAACGTTTTCGACTTGCTGTCGTACAGGCCGGCGGTGTCGGCTGCGTCAAAGGAGGGTGGCCGGACCGAAGTCAGCGTCCGGTCACCGATGTCGAGGCTCTGGCCCGGGTTGAGCAGGTAGACGCGGGCCAGGGGCAGCGGCCGAAAGACGCTCATCCTTCCCACCGTGAGGAAGGTCGTGATGACCCGGGCGTCCGGTGCCTCGTCGAGGATCCGATGAACACTACCAACGTGGTCCATGTCGGCGTGTGTGAGCCAGATCCATTTCAGGTCGCGCGGATCGATCGCCTTCCGCAGCGACTCCATGAATGCGTCAGTTGCGTCGGCGCCACTGCCGTCCAGCGGTGCTCCTGCGTCAACCAGCACGGGTTCTCGCCCCTTGATGACGAAGGCGTTGACCGGGAGGCTACCGAATCCCGGGATCGGGAAGTACATCGGGAGCACGTCGATGTCGGGGGCCGCGGGATATGTGGGTTCCATGAAATCAGTCCTCCTACCTGTTGGCATGCGGCGGGATTGGCCCGGTCCATTACCTTCATCCGGGAGGTCGTTGGCTCCAGGCCGCACGGTGGGCCTGAAGGTGCGTGTTGTGGCGGTTAGACCGGCGCCGGAATTGCACCGATCTGCTGCATCACGCCAATCAGGTCAAACTGTGCCCAGTGCTCGGCGATCTTCCCGTCGACGACGCGGCTGAAGTCGATCCCCGGCATCGTCACCTGCCGCCCAGTCGGTGGTACGCCCTGAAAATCGCCACGGTGCGTGCCGGTCATCGTCCAGCGGCTCGCTACCATTCCCCGCTCCGCGACGGAGCCGTCGACGGAGATCTGCGCGTCGGAAAACGCCGAGGTGAAGGCCCCCATAAACGCGGCCCAGCCGGCAGCGTCGAGGGGGCCCGGCGCGCCCGACATGTGCGCCTCGTAGTCGGCGGTTCGGCACGCTGCTTCGGTCGCCCAGTCGCGTTCGTTGAATGCCTGGATCCAGCGCAGGTTGAGGTTCTTGTGGTCGTCGGCGGACATTGCGGTCTCCTGTGTTCTATCTAAGCAAGGAGTCTCTGGTGCGGACTCTCTGCTCGTGGCCGTACTATCCCAAACCCGGGGGCGTCCCGGCATCTGGCAACTCCATAGAAGGAGTCCATAGATTTTGGTGAACGGATGGGCCCACCGGTCAGTCAGTCACGAGTCCGCGTGCTCGCGCCCAATCGGCGACCTGGTGCCGGGATTGCATGTCGAGCTTGCGGAGAATGTGCTCCACGTGGACCCCGGCGGTACCGACCGTGATCACGAGCTCGTCTGCGATCTGACGGTTGCTATGGCCCCGTCCGATCAACCGAGCAACTTCCTGCTCGCGCGGCGTCAGCACCCCGCCCGGACCTGCGAACCCGGTCTTTGCAGCCGGCGCCGACCGGGGCACCGGAGAAATCGCGTCGTCCGCGAGTCCCTCGAGTGGACGGCGTTCACCGTCCGCCCACGCCTTCTCGAAGCCTGGCCCGCCGAGGTCACTTCGGACTCCCGCCACGTCGCGCTCGTACTCCTCCCGTCCGCCGGGTGGCAGGAGGGCCCCGGTGGCCAGCCGCAGGGCGTGGGCGGCGCCGAAGAGTCGGGCGGCGGACTCGCTCCGTCGCGCGCTGGCCGAGGCGCGGGCGAGGTCCTCAACGGCAAAGATCAGGTAGAAGCGGTCCCCCAGGCCGGTGAGCAGCCGGACCGCCTGGGAGGACATCCGCACCGCCTGCTCGTGTTCGCCCTTTTCGCGCAGCAGGTAGGCGACGTTGTTGGCGGCGTAGGCGATGCCCCAGAGATCGCCATCGTTCTCGAACTCCGCCAGGCCTTGCCGGTAGAGATCCTCCGCGCGCTCCGCTTCCCCGCTCTGGCGCACGACCTGTCCAAGGTTGACGAGCGCGTTACCGATCAGCATCTTGTCGTCCGCCGCGCGCGCGTTCGCCAGGGCCCCCTCGAAGAGCGGCATCGCCCGTTCGAGATCCCCGCGCCGGAACATCTCCATCCCAAGAAGCGTGGCCGCGCGCGCCGATTCGGCGATGTCGCCTACGCGGCGTGCGACGGCCATCATCTCGCCGGCGCGGGCGGCTGCTTCATCGCTGCGACCGAGGGAACCGAGCAACATGGCCGCCGCGCCCAGGCCCGCGATACGAGCGTCGTCGGAAACGTCGTCTTGCCCGATTGCTGGCTCGAGCCATTGCAGGCCTTCGCGGAGATGTCCGCGCACCCAGAGATACCACCAGAGGGCGCCCGCGACACGCAGTGCGCTCTCGGCATCTGACCGTGCGTGGGCAGTACGGATCGCCAACCGGATGTTGTCCAGGTCGCGATCGAGGCGACGCATCCAGGCCGCTTGCTGTGCACGATGCATCTCAGGACCGGCCCGCTCGGCATGCATCACGAAGAAGGCGCGATGTCGGTCGCGAGTCCTCTCCGACTCGTCGGAGGCGGCGAGTCGGCCTTGGGCATACTCGCGCACTGGCTCCAGGAAGCGATAACGCGCTTCGCCGTGCTCGTCGAGCACGACGAGAGACTTCTCCACGAGACCGGCGACCACGTCAGCGACATCGTCCGCCTCAACGCCGTCGCCCGCGCAGATGAATTCGGCCGCCGTCGTCGTCCAGCCCCCCGCGAAAGCACCCAGTCGGCGGAACACCGTCCGCTCAGCCGAGGAGAGGAGCTCGTGACTCCACTCGAGGGTGGCCCGGAGAGTCTGCTGTCGCTCGGGCCGCGAGCGCCCCCTGCCGATGAGCAACTTGAAGCTTCCGCGAAGCCGCGCGGCTATCTCTTCGAGCGTGAGCCCTGCGAGGCGCGTAGCGGCCAGCTCGAGCGCAAGCGGGATGCCATCGAGGCGGCCGCAGATTTCCGCAACAGTCTGTGCGTTGCGAACGGTCAGCTGGAAGTCTGGCCGTGCGGCCTGGGCACGGTCGAGGAAGAGTTCGACCGAAGCACAGGTGACCAGGACGCCGACGTCCGTGCGCGCCTCCGCCGGCGGTACCGGCAACGGCTGCAACGGGTACGTCACCTCACCTCCGACGTGGAGCGGCTCGCGGCTGGTCGCGAGGATGCGGAGGCCAGGGGATCTATCGAGCAACTCGTCCGCCAGGCCGGCGCAGGCGTCGATCAGGTGCTCGCAGTTGTCCATGAGGAGGAGCAAACGCCGGTCGCGGAGGAACGTCGTCAAGGCTTCCACCACCGGGGTGCCGGGTCCCTCGCGGACCCCGACTGCACGGGCGACCGCCTCCGGCACGGCGTCTGACGTTGTAACGGCGGACAGGTCGGCGAGCCAAACGCCGTGCTCGAAGTTTGTCGTTAGCTGCCGCGCCACGGCGAGTGCGAGGCTCGTTTTGCCGACGCCACCGGGCCCAGCGACGGTGAGCAGGCGCCCCGGCGCGGAAATCACCCGGTCAGCGACGAAGTCGAGTTCCGCCGCTCGTCCAAACAGCAGCATTCTCGATGCCGGCAAGTTGGTGAGGGTGTCGTGAGTCATGGCTGCCTCGCTGCGGAAGCCGGAGCACTCGAAATCGTACGGTCTGTTGCTCTGGCAGATCTCCGGCAGCTGCTTCCAGAATACAAGCCAGCCGCCGCGCCAGCACACCCGGTCCGGGCGAGCCACGCTCTCGGCTTCGCCGTCACGGAGCGACCCGAGGGCCCGACCGCAGCGGATTGGGATCAGCGGCTTCGCCACAACGCATTGAGCGTGCGCTACTACAACACATCACGGCCACATCACGGCCGCTCGAGGGCGTCGAGTTCGTCGTCAGCGCCAAGGGAAATCCCTTGGCGAAAAACTTATCGAGGCCCGAAATGCTCACTGATGTAGGCGTCTACGCTATTGGGAATCTGGCTCCTCGGCGTGGTCGGGCGAGTGGACGAGGCAGTAGTCGTGCTCGCGCAGGGGCGCGGTCCGGCAGGGCTCCCCGCCTCTACTCGTCCCCTTGCAGGTTCGTCCGATCAGCATCGATCACCTCTGCACGTTCATCACGATGGCACAATCGTGTGGGTCGGTGCTGTCGCCGCAGAGGACGCGGTGCTCCCCGAGCAGCCAGAGGTCGCCGGGCTGCGTGACCGGTTCGTCGGGGAGAGGCGGGACGTCGTCGGGGTCGGTCAGGCCTCCGTGCTTGTCCAGCGTGTTGAGGAGCTTCTGCAGGTCGCGTTCGTCGAAGCCGAGCAGGGAGAGGTCGCTGTCGTCGATGCGCAGTTCGGCCAGGAGAGAGGCGAGGTCTTCCTCCACCCAGTCTCCCCACTGGGCGTTGTCGCGGAGGGCGCGTTCCCTGGCGAGCTGCTCGCTCACGTCCTCGACGATGGCGGGGGATCGTCTCCATACCCAGGTGTGCCGCCGCGCGGTATCTCATATTACCCGCGTAGATCGTGCCGTCCTGCATCGCCAGGACCGGTCGGCGCCAGAGGAACTCGGGGTCGGCCTGGATCGAGGCGCAGAGGTTCTGGAAGCGTTCGTCTTTGATCTTCCGCGGGTTCCAGGGGGCAGGCTGCAGCTGCGAGAGCGGGACGGCGGCGACGGTGGGCGTGAGGCTGGCCATCGGATCCTCCGGAAACGCGAAGAGCGCCGCCCCTCGCGGGTGCGGCGCTCAAAAGGCGCTCTCGAAAGCGGTTGCGTGATTGTTCTGGGATTAGTTTAGCACAACGCTCGCCCCTGGCGGTCAAGGACTCGGTCCGGCGCCGTCTAGACATATGAACAGTCGCCCGCGCTGCGGGCCCCGGAGCGGACGGGGCGGCACGCGCGGGCGACCGAGCGCGCATCGTGGCCCTCGCCAGAATCTGCGTCAAGCCGGACTGCGGACCTCAACCTTCCTTCTGAAGGTCAGCCGGGGCCAGGACACGGAAGCCGACGTTGATCGTCACCTGGTACCACTCGGGCTTGCCTTCCTTGATGTTGCCGCGAATCTCTTTGACCGCGAACCAATCGAGGTTCTTGATGGTCTCCGAGGCGCGGCCAATGGCGCCCTCGATGGCAGTTTCGATCCCGTCGTGAGACGAGCCGACGAGTTCGATGACCTTGTAAACGTGGTCTGCCACGGCTGATCCTCCTCGCGAACAAAGCGCGAGGGCACTATGCGCGCCGCGGCAGGGACTGTCATCCGATCCCGGCCTGACTCCCTCACCTTACGCTTGGCGCGG
>JAYUAG010000053.1:0-2623 GCA_043741475.1 Thermoflexaceae bacterium
CTGCAGGGCGCGTTCCGCAAGTTCGGCTCGCGCGGGATCGTGACCGAGGAAGACCTCGACCAGGCGCTGCGCGAGGTGCGCATGGCCATGCTCGAGGCCGACGTCAACTTCAAGGTGGTGCGCGAGTTCACGACGCGGGTGAAGGCGCGCGCGCTGGGGGCCGAGGTCCTCCGCAGCCTCACCCCGGCGCAACAAGTGATCGACATCGTCCACAGCGAACTGGTCGAGATCCTCGGCGGCGCCGCGCCCAAGCTGGCGACCTCTGCCCGCCCGCCGACCGTCATCATGCTCGTCGGCCTCCAGGGCTCCGGCAAGACCACGAGCATCGCCAAGCTGGCAAGCCTGTTGAAGCGCCAGGGCAACCGGCCGCTCGTGGTCGCCTGCGATGTCTACCGGCCCGCCGCCGTCGACCAGCTGATGACGCTGGCGAAACAGCTCGAAGTGCCCATCTGGCAGGAAGGGACCGCGGTCAAGCCGGCCGTCATCGCCGCTCACGCCCTCGAACAGGCGCGGCGCACCGGCATCACCCACCTGCTGGTCGACACGGCCGGCCGCCTCCACATCGATGAGGAGATGATGGCCGAGGTCGCGGAGCTGCGAAAACAGCTCGAACCGGAAGAAGTGCTGTTCGTCGCGGACGCGATGGCGGGCCAGGACGCGGTCACGGCAGCGAAAGAGTTCCACGAGAAGGTCGGGACGACGGGCCTCATCCTCACGAAGATGGACGGCGATGCGCGCGGCGGCGCCGCCCTCAGCATCCGCTCCGTGACGGGTGTGCCAGTCAAGTTCATCGGCATGGGCGAGAAGGCGGAAGCGCTCGAACCGTTCTACCCCGACCGCCTCGCGGGACGCATCCTCGGCATGGGCGACCTCCTCAGCCTCATCGATCGGGCGAAAGAGACGATGGGCGAGGAGGACACGGACAAGTTCGGCGAAAAGATGAAGAAGGGGAACTTCGACCTCCAGGACTTCCTCGAACAGCTGCGCAAGGTGCGGAAGATGGGGCCGCTCGGGCAGCTCGTCTCGATGCTGCCGGGCTTCAACAAGATCAAGGCGCAGCTGAACGTGGACGACATGGACGACTCATTCTTCGACCATGCGGAGGCCGTCGTCCTCTCGATGACGGCGTGGGAGCGGCGGCACCCGGACAAGGTGGACGGCAAGCGGCGCAAGCGCATCGCCCGCGGGAGCGGCACGAGCGCGCACGACGTGAACCAATTGCTGAAGCAGTTCTTCGAGGCGCGAAAGATCGCGAAGAGCCTGAGCTCGGGCAAGTTCCCGTTGATGCGGTAGGGCGACGCCGGACATCCCAGCGCTTGCTTACGCGCGCGCTACGGATCGCGATCACCTCAGCGGGTCCGTCCACCCAGGTTCGCTGCGGCCGTGCCTGTGCTATAGTGCGGGTGTTCGTCCCCTTGTATGCCGGGCCCGGGCCCAACGGTCCTCTGCAGAGAGGAAGTCGCGGGAATCTGGCGAGACGAAACCGGACCGGTTGGTTCCGGAAAGGGCCCAGGACCTTTGAGAGAAGGAGGCCTGGGAGCATGGGTATCAGTCCGCCCCGTCCATCACCATACTGACGGCAGCCATCGCCGACCGACCGCGGCGACGTTCGCGCTCGCCGCTCACTGACAAAGGATGGATGGAATGAACCCCGATAGTTTCAAGAGCCGCACGACCCTGACGTCCGGCGGTAAGGACTTCAGCTACTACAGCCTCACGGCCCTCACCGAGGCGGGCCTTTCGAACGCCGGCCGCCTGCCGGTTTCGCTGCGGATCCTGCTGGAGAATCAGCTCCGCTACGAGGACGGCCGTGGTGTGACCCGGGACGACATCGCCGCGCTCGCCAACTGGCGCCCGAACAGCGGCGTGGACCGCGAGATCCAGTTCACGCCCGCGCGCGTCCTCCTCCAGGACTTCACGGGCGTGCCCGTGGTGGTCGACCTGGCCTCCATGCGCGAAGCCGTGAAGAAGCTCGGCGGCGACCCGAAGCGGATCAACCCGCTCCAGCCAGTCGACCTGGTCATCGACCACTCCGTCCAGGTCGATTCGTTCGGGCTGGATGGCTCGTTCCAGCTGAACGTCGAGCGCGAGTTCGAGCGCAACGTCGAACGCTACCGCTTCCTGCGCTGGGGCCAACAGGCGTTCGACAACTTCCGCGTGGTGCCGCCCGGCACGGGCATCGTCCACCAGGTGAACCTCGAGTACCTGGCGACGGTCGTGTTCCGCAAGGACGAGGAGGGCGAGACGATCGCCTATCCCGACACGCTCGTGGGCACCGATTCGCACACGACGATGATCAACGGACTGGGCGTCCTCGGCTGGGGCGTCGGCGGGATCGAAGCAGAGGCGGCCATGCTCGGCCAGCCCATCTCGATGCTCATCCCCGAAGTGGTGGGCTTCAAGCTCACGGGCAAGCTGGCGGAAGGCGCGACGGGCACCGACCTCGTCCTGCGGGTGACGCAGATGCTGCGGGCGAAGGGGGTGGTTGGAAAGTTTGTCGAGTTCTTCGGGACAGGCCTTTCGAGCCTGCCACTCGCGAGCCGCGCGACGATCGCGAACATGGCGCCCGAATACGGCGCGACCATGGGCTTCTTCCCGGTGGACGCGGAGACGCTGAACTACC
>JAYUAG010000054.1:0-14040 GCA_043741475.1 Thermoflexaceae bacterium
CGAACGATTCACCTGACTACGGTGCCGCGCAGTCCCGCGGCGATCAACCCACGCCTGGGCGCCCGCTACCGCTGGAGGTCCTCTTCTGCCATCAGTCCCTCGCGGCCGTCCGGCAGACGTACCCCAGCGAAACTTCCGCCCGGCAGGAGGTAGCGGTCCCCGGTTGACCTCACGACCACGCCGTCCGCGAGACATGCAATCGGAGGGCCCTCGCCGATTGCGTCCCTGACCGGAGCGCACGCTTTCCCGGTCGTGGCTGCCACCCGCGCGAGCGGACCTTCCACAAACCCGACAACATAACCGTCCACCGCTTGGCCGAGGTCTAGCGGCCGGATGGTCAGCTCGCGAACCTGTATCGCCACCGGCACCGCAACCGCTGTCGGCTTCCCGGAACCATCGCTTGTCGTGCGCACGATGCTTCCCAGCGCCGTGTCACCGAGAAGCTCGCCGATTGAGCCCATCTGAATTCCCGGAAGCACGCCCACAGCGATGGCGGTTGAGCCGCCGAAGAGCCCGAGCCATGTCTTCCCCGAGGAGCCGGGCTCGGACCAGGTCGCCGCGACCCGAGGGCCGCCAGTGCGGGCCGCCAGGATGGTGCGCTCCGTGGTCGGGCGGGCCGGCGGCGGCAAGAAGACCGCCCCGTCGCCGTAGGTCCAGGCGCCATCGTCGCGTTGCCAGACCGGTTCGCCGTGTCCCGCCACCATCACGCTCAAAGGGTCCGCTCCAGCTGGCGGGGTGACGACCATGAGCGACGGGTACAGGAACGTGGCGCCACGGAGCGGATCTTCGGAGAGGTGTCCGCGAAGCAACACTTCGTCCTTCACGAGGCCACGAATCGACGTCTCCGGTCCGAACTCGGCCAGCGCGCTCCAGTTCACGCCGCCGTCGCGGCTCTCCCAAAGCGTGATCACCTCCGGCGGATAGCAGTTTCCCGCGCCACACGTGGTGGCCACTATCCGGCCGAGCCCGGGCTGGACGGCGAAGGAAAGAAGCCAGCGGCCGTCCCCGGGCGCGGGAAAGAGCCGGTCATGGTGCAAGCTCCCATCAGCCCCGCGATAGACGCGCTCCAGCACCGGCGTCTGACAGCCGTGAGCGCGGCACGGCTGCAGCAGCAAGAGGAGCCCGTCGCCCGGAATTCCGACCGGTTCCTCGCGAAGCACGAACGCAGGCGGCGCCGGCTCGGCCGCAGGCGATTGCGTCGCACTCGGGACGTCGGCGTTGGTCCTCGGGAGCGCCGTCTCGCCACCGCCGCACGCAATCCCGGTCACCGTCACGCAAACGGCGCAGGCAATGCCGAGAAACAACGCCAGCCGCAATCTCATGCTAGAAAGACGACCGGCCGGCGGGCGAAGTTCCCGGCCCATCCCCTCACCCCTCCAGCGGCACCTCAGAAAGGTCCTTCCGGTACACCTCGCCGTCGCGGAACCAACGGCGGTCTTCCAGCTCTCGTTCGAGCGCCCGCAGCGACGCCGACGCGGGCACGTCCGCGGAGACGCAACCATTCGTGGCCGCCCAGGTGGCCGCGCGCTCGATCATCCAGAGTTCGAGCGCTCGGCCGTCATATCCAGCCGCCACGACCGGCGCCGTGACCGTCGCCGTTGCTGTCCGTCCGGTCTTCGCCGCCACCACACCGGCGATTCGCTGCCCGTCGGCGAGTACGAACCAGCCCGGCCGGGTGCCCTGGTCGAACGGCCACGAGTCCTCGCCCGTGAGCGCCGCGATCGCCTCCCCGTCCCCCCGGCGCTGCTCCCGGACGGTTAGCAGCGGCAGCCGTTTTTCGACCGTCACCAGGTTATCCGCGCGCCCAACCGTCAGGTAACCCAGTCTCCCGAAGTAGTCCGGCAGCGCCGTCCAGTCGCTGCAGACGGCGCGCGCCAACCGGAAGCCGCGGTCCTGGGCGGCCTGTTCGACGCGGCGGACAAGTGCGCGTCCCGCTCCGGCCTCGCTCGCCGCCAACATTGCGAACCAGGCCACGCCCTCCTCATCCCACCAGCGCACCACGCCGCAGAGCCGCCCCGCCCGCTCCGCAATGAGGATGCGGCTGCCCGTCTGCGAGAGTACGAGTGCACCCCGCAGGAGCGCCTCCTCCACACCCGGGCCTTCCTCGTCGAGCCCACCGAACGCTTGCTGCCAGGCCTCATCCGCGGCCGTCGCGTCGTCGGGCGTGAAGTCACGCACCACAAAGGGCAGGCGGATCACCGGCGCGTTGCCCGGCAAGCGCCTTCATCCACCGGGTTCGAGGTCGATGCCGCGTTCTTTCGCGCCATCTTTCGCCCACTGCCAGTGTCCGCGCCCGTGGTCGGCGTGGACAGCGAGGACGCCGCCGACCGTGCCATCGGCCCAGGGTGCGCCGGGCAGTTTCTCCGCCAGCTGTTCGTCCGTCAGTTCGGAGAGAAGCTGCAGCGTCTCCGCGCGTGAGGCCTGGCCCACGGCGAAGACCTCGGAGAGGGTGTTGTTCTTGTGCTTCTGCGCCCACTCCTCGGTCATGGCGTGGACGCCAGCCATAATCTCTTCGCGCGAACGGGGCGTGCCGTCGTTATTGTTCAGCAGGCCCACGGGGTTCGCGTCGCCGCCGATGTGACGCCGCACGATGCGCACGAAGTTGTGCTCGATCAGCGAGAGGTGGACGAGGTGATCCTTCGCGCTCCAGAGCTGTTCCGGGTCGTGTTCGCTCTGCGTCACCCCCACGGAGAGCTGCTCGGGCGTCAGCTGCGCATAGGTGTCCAGCAACCAGGCGCGGTCGCGGTTGAGTTTCGTCTCGATCTCATGGCGTAGCATCGGGGGGTTCCTCCTGGGCGCGGCTGGCGCGCGGCAGCGCGTATCGTGCCCCAAATGGCAGCCGCACGCCATGCCGGCTCACACGACGCTCCTCGGCAGGTCAGTCAGTCGGTAGCGCGCGCGGCAGCGGTGCTCCGACGCCCACGATCCCCGGCCAACCGCACCAACCATCCGTAGCACGCGCGTGAGCAAGCGCTTCGACGCCCCGTCACGCACGATCCCCGGCCAACCGCACCAACCATCCGTAGCGCGCGCGGGAGCAAGCGCGTCGACGCCCCGTCACGCACGATCCCCGGCCGACCGCACCAACCATCCGTAGCGCGCCCGGCAGCAAGCGCTTCGACGCCCCGTCACGCACGATCCCCGGCCAACCGCACCAACCATCCGTAGCGCGCGCGTGAGCAAGCGCTTCGAGGCCCCGCCACGCACAAACCCCGGCCCAACCGCACCTGCCATCCGTAGCGCGCCCGGCAGCAAACCGCCGCGATGCCGGACAACCGCACCAGCCATCCAGAGCGCGCCCGGCAGCAACCGCCGCGACGCCCGGCTCCACACGGTCCTGGAAGCACATCTCCTCTGGCCGACGGCCGGAACCTACAGCCGCCGCCGGAACCCCCGCCGAATCATCCGGCGCCGGACGCCGAACGGACGAGGACGAAAGAACAATCGACGAAAAAACACCTGGACCCTCTGCAGCGCAAGTCGCGCTCTCCCAACCTATGGCCGCAGCGTCCGCCCGCGTGACGGGTCAGCTGCAGCCGGCCGTTTCGCCGTTCGCGGCCGGCGGGCAGCACACGCCCACACAGAAGCGGGCGAGCCACTGGATCACGTCTGGTTCGAGGCAGTAGCAGGCGTCGCTGCCGTCGATCGGCCCGCGCACGATTCCCGCTTCCTTGAGCACCTTGAGATGCTGCGACACGGTCGACTGCGCCAACGGCAGCACATCGACGAGGTCGCCGGTCACGCAGGTGTTGCGCCGCGCCAGCTCCGTCACGATGCGGATGCGCGCGGGGTTGCCGAGCGCCCGAAAGATCTCGGCGGCGCGTTCTTCTTCGGCGGTAAGCGATTCGATCGTTTTCATGGGTTGACTCCGCTCTCATCTTATCGTAATTTAACGATGCCAGTCCAATCGGAAAAAACCGATAGACGAAATCAGAAGGAGGAGCCATCCATGCCCACCCCAACCACCGATGAGATCCGCCAGTCGGTCTCAACATTCTACGCCGACCGGGTACGGCCCGTGCTCAACCGCGTCGAAACCACCGGTCCGGCCGCCGAAGCCGCGTCCTGTTGCGGCCCCGACTGCTGCAGCCCCGCCTCCGCCGACGCGAGCGACGTGATCGAACTCATCGAGGTTACTGCGAGCGACGCCAGCGCCTGCTGCGGCGACGACACCGTCGACGACGTCCAGCTCTCCAACGTCGCCCGGCTCTACGCTTCGACCGACGTCACCGACCTGCCGTCGACCGTCACCGATGTCGCCTTCGGCTGCGGCAACCCCACCGCCATCGCTGCCCTCCAGCCCGGCGAGACCGTGCTCGACCTTGGCTCCGGCGGCGGCATCGACTGTTTCCTCGCCGCGAAGATGGTCGGCGAGACGGGCAAGGTCTACGGCGTCGACATGACCCCCGAAATGATCGCCCTCGCGCGCAAGAACGCCGTCAAGGTGGGCGCAACGAACGTCGAGTTTCGCCTGGGCGAGATCGAGCACCTGCCCATCGCCGATGGCTCGGTGGACGTGATCATCAGCAACTGCGTGATCAACCTTTCGCCCGACAAGGACCAGGTCTTCCGCGAAGCCTTCCGCACTCTGCGCCCCGGCGGCCGCCTCCAGGTGAGCGACATCGTCTGGACCAAACCGGCGCCCGAGGACGTCAAGGGCGACATGGAGAAGTGGGCCGGTTGCATCGCCGGCGCGCTCGTCGAATCGGACTATCTCGGCAAGATCGCTTCGGCCGGTTTCAGCGACGTCACCTCGGTCGCCACGGAGTATCCGCGCGGCAAGGGCCTTGCCAGCGCCAACGTGGTCGCCTTCAAACGCTAACCGGCCACAGCAAGGAGTCGCGGCCGTCCCTGGCCGCGGGAGTGCCGGCGAACCTCGCGGGCCGAGCGGCCCGCGGACTCGCCGTGCTATTCGACCACCTAGAATGCGCTGATGAAGATCCGCCTCGGCATCTGGCTGCCCGTCCTTGTGATCGCAGTCGTCCTTGTCGGCGGCTACCTCGTTTCGAACGCTCTTCGCAACAGCGGCGGCGATGGTGGGACGACGGCCGCGGCGCAGAAGACCGCCGCCGGCGAGGAGACCCAGGGCGCCGTCACAGCCGCCCGTTCGACCACGCCACGGCCGACGCGGACGCCCACCACGAGGTCCGCCACCACCGCCGCAGGGGCAGCCTACGACCTCGAAGCGGACGAGCAGCGCGGCGGTCACACACTCTCGCGCCACGTCGGCAAGAGCGATGCCGAGCTTAAGGCACGCCTCGCACGCGAGACTGAGATTTCGGCAGCCTCGACCTATACGGACCAGGACGCGGCCGAGCTCACCGTGGGCCAGGCGCTCGCCAAGAATCGGGCGAAAGTAACGTCCTGGGAGAAGCGCAGCGGCGAGCGCCCGAACCTCGCGCTGCGCTTCACTTCCAGCGCCGTCATCGGCCGCAGCCTCGAGCGCGGCGCGAGACAGGCGGCGGACACAAAGAAGGCCGTCGTCGTCCTCAAGTGGACGGGCCGCGATTGGTTCGTGCTCACCAGCTACCCGGAGGCGCCCTGATGGCAGCGCGGCGCCGGTACGCGGCCCTCGGCGACTTCCTCGATGGCTACCTCCACCAGGACTTCAAAGCCGAGGATCGCGACGCCCCTGGCGCTGCGCGGGCGTTCGCGCGCGTGGCCACGGACGCGCGCCGACGCAGCGTGACCACGGACTTGCGCCGCTGGCTCGCCCACGCCCACGGCAAACAGGCCGACGCATGGAGACGTGACCTGGCCTCGATCGGCGGCGCCTGGCGCCCCGAATCGCTCGCCGCCGTGCGCGAGCTCGTGTCCATCATCGACCCCGCCGGTGGAGTGTCGCGCGAAACCTGAAGCGCCTTCCCTTGGCCCTTCGCGGAACGTTGCGTCTCTGGTGCGTCGCACTCCCTCTCCCGCGAAGTCAGAGAGGGGCCGCGAGTGACGGGGGATCGCGACCGTTCTGAAACAGGAACGTCACGCACGCGCAATCAGCCGGAAACGGCCGGGAAACGGGCTTGAAACCGTTCGCGACGACCATCGCCCCACGCGGGGATTCCGGACGAGCGCCAGCAAGCGCCCGGCGCGCGACCGCAATCCCAAACGATGGCGCCGCTCATCGCGGCAAGGGGGAGGACTGGATGGGCCGTCACTTCTGTGGGCACTGTGGCCAGCCCGCGCTCGAAGACGAGCGGTTCTGCGTCGCCTGTGGCGGCGCGTTACGGCGGCCGGGGGCCGAGGCTGCGGCTCTGGAGGCCGTTGCCGAAGGGCCGTCGCTCGGGCCGAGTGCCGTACTCGGCGAAGCCGTGGCGATGTTGAGCGCGGGCGATGCCGCCGGCGCGTGCCTTGCACTCGAACAGCTCCTCGTCGAACGCCCCCGTTGGCCCGTCGCCCGCGCCTACCTGGGCATCGCCTATCTCCGCGTAACGCGCGTCGCTGACGCACGTGAGGCCGTGGAAGCGGCCGTAGCCGAGGCGCCGGACAGCTTCATCTGCCACACCAAGTATGCCGAATTCCTCGCCCGGCTCGGGTACTACGACATGGCCGTGCGCGAGATCGATATCGCCCTCCGGCTCCCCACACCCGACGCCGCGTCCGCTCACGCCGCGCGTGAGCTCCGCCAACACTGCGTCGAGAAGGGGAAGGGACTCTTCTACCGGCAGACCTCATCGCCCAGCCAGTTCCGGCTGCGCAACCTTCTTCCGGCGAGGCGCTTGCACGTCGCGACGGTCTCCACAGGCAAAGGGGGATAACCTTGGAAACGCTTCTCGTCCTGATACCGATCATCGGCTGCCTCGTGGTCGCGCTGGGGCGCGTTACGGCGCTGCAAGCTGCAACCGTCACGGGCACGCCCCTTGGCGAAACGTCACTCACCTTCATTGAACGGCTCCGTTACCACCGGGGCGCTGTCTACTCCGTCGGCGGGCTGCTTTTGCTCGGTGCAGCCACCGGGTACCTCACGTGGCCGATCGAGCTGCTCGTCGCCGGCGCAACCTTCGCTGTCGTCCTGCGACCGGTACGCTATCGCTTCACCACGCAGGGCGTCGCCCTTGGGCGGTTGCTCTTCCGGCCGTGGAACGAATTCAGTGGCTACCGCGTAGCGAAGGGCTCGATCCTCCTCTCCGGCAAGCCGGGCAACGGCGGCTTCCGCATCAACGGCACGGGCGAGCGCCACACCGCCGCCCTCAAGCTCGTCTCGCGGCGCCTCGATAAGCAGTCTGCGAAGACCGTCGTGACGAGCGCGGGCGGCTTCCGCCGCCTCAAATACGCCGTCATCCTCGCCCCCGCCGCGGCCATGCTCATCGCACTTGGCGGCTCGGCCCTTGCGGATGGCCCCGACGTCGACCCCTCCGGCACGACCGTCGGCACTGCCGAAGACCTCGGCGGCATCACTGTCGGCGGCGGCCAGTCGCTCGCCGGCGCTGACGCTGACGCCACGGCGAAACGCTTCGCCGACGCGAAGCTGAACGAACCCTTCGCCTACGACCTCGCCGGCTACGTGAACCAGAACCGCCTCGCCATCAACTTCATGTGGGTCCTCGTCACGGGCTACCTCGTGATGTTCATGCAGGCCGGCTTCGCCATGGTGGAGACCGGATTCTGCCGGGCGAAGAGCGCCATGCACGTGATGATGACGAACTTCATGGTTTACGGCGTCGGCATGCTGGCCTACTGGGCGGTGGGCTTCGCCTTCGCCTTCGGTGGCGTCGGGCTTACGGGCCCGACCAACCTCGGCGCTGGCCTGCTCGCCCTCGACAAAGAACTGAAAATCGGCGACTACGGCCTCATCGGCTACAAGGGCTTCTTCCTTGCTCCCGATTCACTTGACGTCGGCATCGCCGTCCTCTTCCTCTTCCAGATGGTCTTCATGGACACGGCCGCGACGATCCTCACGGGGGCAGTCGCCGAACGCTGGACCTGGATCAGCTTCCTCTGCTGGGGCGCCTTCGTGGGCGCCATCGTCCAGCCAGTGGTGGCGAACTGGGCCTGGGGCGGAGGCTGGCTCTTCGGTCTCGTGAATAGCGGTCTCGATCGGCCCTACGTCGACTTCGCCGGGAGCGGGGTGGTCCACATGGTGGGCGGCTTCGCGGCACTGGCGGGAGCGTGGGTTCTCGGGCCCCGGCTGGGCAAATTCAACAAGGACGGCTCCGCCAACCCGATGCCGGGCCACAACCTCAACATGGCCGCGATCGGCACTTTCATCCTCGCCTTCGGCTGGTTCGGCTTTAACCCCGGCTCGACCCTTGGCGCTTCCGGTAGCGGTAACCTGCGCATCGGCGAGATCGCGGTGGCCACCATGCTCGCCGGCGCCTCTGGCTCAGTGATGGCGATGGTCTACGCCAAGGCCACCCTCGGCAAGTACGACCCGGGCTACATGATCAACGGCATCCTCGCGGGCCTGGTCGCGATCACCGCGCCCTCGGGCTATGTCAGTCCCGCCCTCGCCGTCCTCATCGGCGGGATTGCGGGTCCACTCGTCTGCATGTCGATGGTCTTCATGGAGAGGACCCTGAAGATCGACGACCCCGTTGGCGCGATCTCTGTCCACGGTATCGGCGGCGCCTTCGGCGTCCTCTGCGTAGGCCTCTTCGCCGACGGTACCGCGCCGGACTACCTGGTGGTGGGCCACCCGATTAAGGGCCTCTTCTTCGGGGACGGGCGCCAGTTCGTGGTCCAGATCATTGGTGTGGCCGCGATCGCCGCGTGGTCATTTGCGACGAGTTGGGCGCTCTTCACCGTCCTCATGAAGCTCGGGATCTACCGCTCGAAGCCGGAGGACGAGCTCGCCGGCCTTGACCTCCCGGAGATGGGCACGCACGCCTATCCCCTCGAGGACGTCCCCTCCGAACGGGGCCAGGAACCGGGCACGCTCATCCCCGGCCGGATGGCGCCCCAATCCTAGTCCGGTCCACAGCGACCGGTCCGTCCTTTCACCAGCAGCCCCGGTCCTCCCCACGAGGACCGGGGCTGCCTCCATTACTGAAGGCGCGCCGATGTTCCGGGCCGCCCCGCGAATACGGCATCACCGTTTCTCGGGCACGCAACATCCCGGCTGGAACCGCGACCGCGAGGGATCGGCAGCCTCAGACCACGCACCTGCCCGGCGCGCTCAAACCCCGCTTCGACGGGAACTTCTGCCGCTTCCTGCGATCGCGGTTCGTCCGGTGATCGCTTCAAGCAATGGTCCGTCGCCGCGAGCGGTCCGAGCCACGTCGTCGCGAAACACGCTCGACACAACAGCGCAACACGCGCGTAACAGCCCGGCAAACGGCCCGAAACGTTCGTCCGCTAGCCTTCGAGTGGCCATGGATAGCTCCGTCGACTCCTTCGTGCTCATCGCTGGCCTGCTGCTCCTCGCCAAGGTCTCCGGGGGAATCGCGGCGCGCTTCGGCATGCCCTCGGTGCTTGGGATGATCGTTGCGGGACTCGTCGCCGGCCCGGCCGCGCTCGGGCTCGTACGTGATGACCAGTTCGTGGCGAACCTCGCCCAGGTCGGCGTCGTCCTCCTCATGTTCCTCGCTGGCCTGGAAACCGACCCACATGAGCTCCGCTCCGTCGGCCGGCCCGCGCTCGTCGTCGCCGTAGGCGGCGTGATCCTGCCGATGGCGGCCGGCTTTGGCATCGGCATCGCCGCCGGGATGGAACAGGCTCACGCCCTCTTCCTCGGCGCGATCCTTACGGCCACATCGGTCAGCATCACCGCTGAGACGCTCAAGGAACTGGGCCGCTCAGGCAGCCGCGAAGGCACGATCATCATGGGCGCGGCGATCATCGACGACGTGCTCGGCGTCCTCGTCCTTAGCGGCCTGATCGTCCTCGAATCGGGCGGCAACCTCTGGGTTCCGCTGCTCAAGCTCGCCCTCTTCGGCGGCGCCGCCTTCGTCATCGCACGCTGGGTGATGCCCCGCCTCGTCGCGCACCACTACCGCCTCGAATCCGACGACACACGCGTCGCCCTCGCGCTCGGCCTCGCCCTCGCCTTTTCGTGGGCCGCCTTCCGCCTTGGTGGCCTCGCCGATGTCACAGGCGCCTTCCTTGCCGGCGTCATGCTTTCCCGCACCGACCTCGGTCACTCCATCCGCAAGCCCGTCTCCAACCTTGGCTACTCGCTCTTCATCCCCATCTTCTTCGTTTTCATCGGCTCCTATGTCACTGCGGATGACCTGCTCGCCTCGCCCCTGCTCGCCCTCGGCGTGATCGGCATCGCGATCGCTACCAAGCTGGTCGGCTGCGGCGCTGCCGCTGTTGCCTGTGGTGAATCACGCCAGACTGCCGTGCGGATTGGCGCCGGGATGGTAGGGCGGGGAGAGATCGCGCTCGTGGTAGCCTCCGTCGGCCTTGCCGAAGGACTGGTCGACCAGCGCGTTTTCTCCATTGCGATTGTCATGACCGTCGCCACAACGATCGCCGCCCCCCTTCTGCTCAAGGTGTCCTACGCCCTTCCCCGCCGCAAGCAAACCGGGGGCTCCACGGTGGTCGTGCCCGGCTGGGCCGGCGGCCAATGAGTCAGTCCGCGGGCCACGGGGACTTTCTGGCCACCATGGAGGGTGAGCTGTGATGGCCACGCAACCGTTTCAGGGCCGCGTCCGTCTCCTCCGCGAGACCTGGGAGGAACGCCGCCACCTCGCCGCCCTCTCCACTAGTCACGACCTGGTTTCGCAGGTCACCCTGTTGCTCCAGGTCTACGCCTGGGTGAAAGAGGCGCGTGACGCCATCCTCGTGGTTTATGGCAGCGGCTGCCCGGTAACGCTCAGCCCTGAGCCTTCACGTCGCGACCCGCTTCCCGCCTTCAGCTTCGCCGTCGGACGCCAGGGCATCACCTTTGCGCTTGAAGAGCGCCAACGTGGCGCGTCCGCCAGTTGGCACATCGCCGGTTGCCTCACGGCCGGTTCCCCACGCACCGGCCCGACGGCGATGGCGGGACCAGAGCGTCGCAACGGGCTCTGGTCCCGCTTGCGCGTCGAGGAGCTCCTGCTTTCCATTCTCAGCACCTACGAACGTTCCCTCGAAGGCGAGCGCACGGCGCGTTCGGGCTGAGGCGAACATGCGGCGATCCCATGGCGGTGGCGTAGACTGGTATTCATGGAGCTAGACCACCTGCCCGGCGGCGACCTGGTCGCGCGCGGGCTGGACGACATTGACGCTGGCCGTGAAAGCGAAGAATCGCTTCTCGTGCGGGTTGGCGGGCCTCGGCTACGGGGCCTCGGCTTCGCTGTGCCCGTGGAGCCCGAGGGCACAGGCTGGCCGGAAGACCGCCTCTACTTTCTTCTGCGCGACCGCTACGGCGACGCTGCCCATTCGCAGTACAACGCCCTCATCCGGCGGCTGGTGAGCTTCGAACGGGCGGCCGAATGCGCCAGGTAACCACTGCCGCCCGCGTACGTGAGTTCATGCGCCGTCTCGGCCGGACGGCCCCACGTCCACTGGCGATCTTCCTCACCGGTGGGACGTCGGCCGTTCTCGAGGGCTGGCGTGACACGACCGTGGATATCGATCTGCGCCTCGAACGCGAGGACGATGATGTCCTACGGGCTATGGTGAGCTTGAAGGCAACGATGGACGTGAACGTCGAACTTGCATCGCCCGAAGACTTCATCCCAGCGCTTCCGGGGTGGCGCGACCGCTCGCGGTTTATCACGCAGGAGGGCCGACTGTCGTTTTACCACTACGACTTTTACGGACAGGCTCTTTCCAAGATTGAACGGGGCCACGCCAAAGACATCGAGGATGCCCGTCAGATGGTGACGCGGGACCTCATTGAGACGCCCGAACTTGTCCGCCTCTTCGGCGAAATCGAGCCGTTTCTGTTCCGCTACCCGGCCCTCGACCCGCAGGACTTTCGCGCCCGCGTCGAGCGGTTCGTGGCGGACGAGAAAGAGCCGCTGAACTGAAGCGCCCCGTCCGAGCCGGTGACCGGGGCCTTGCTTGCGCGCGGGCTAAGGATGCCGACCCCCGGCCGCCGACACCGAACAGCCGCTCTTAACCCGCCAAATCGCTAACCCACGCCCACCGGCATCTCCGCCGCGCCGTCCGGGTAGACGTTGGCCACGGGGCGGACGCTCACTTCGAGCAACTCGGCGATGTCGTAGACGCGGATGCTGCGCTTCTCTTCGTCCGGCTGTACGGCGCTGATGCCGTCTTCAAACATCTGCACGCAGAACGGGCAGGCCGTGGCCACGACACTCGCCCCGGTGTTCACCGCCTCGGCGGCGCGCAGATGGTTGACGCGCGTGCCCTTCTCTTCCATCCACATGTTGCCGCCGCCCGCGCCGCAGCACATGCCCTTCTCGCGGTTGCGGGGCATCTCCACCATCTTCACGCCGGGGATGCGGCTAACGACGTCGCGCGGGGCGTCGTAGAGGCCGTTGCCGCGGCCGATGTAGCAGCTGTCGTGATAGGTGACGGTGGCGCCGTCCATACCCTTCGGCTGCAGCTTCCCCTGGTTCAGCAGGAGCTGGAGGAACTCGCTGTGGTGCGTCACCTCGTAGCGGCCGTTGAAGTCCGGGTACTCGTTCTTAAAGGTGTTGAAACAGTGCGGGCAGGCGGTGATCACGCGCTTCAGCCCCATCTCGTTCCAGGCAGTGGTGTTGCCCTCGGCGAGGGTCGCATAGAGGAACTCGTTGCCGAGGCGCCGGGCGGGGTCGCCGCTGCAGGTCTCTTGCTGGCCAAGGACGCCGAAGCTCACGTTCGCCTCGATCAGCAGCTTCACCACCGACTGCGTGATGGGCACGTTGCGTTCGACGAGCGCGCCCGAGCAGCCCACCCAGTACATGTACTCCTGTGAGCCGTCGAACATGGGGACGTCGATGCCCTGGGCCTGGAGCTGTTCCATCCAGGTTGTGCGGGTCAGCTGCGTACCGCGCCAGGGGTGGCCGCGCTGTTCGATGTTCTGGAGTGCGGCCTGCGCGGTCGCGGGGACGCTCGCCTTCTCCATCACGAGGTAGCGGCGCATGTCGACGATCGAAGGGACGTGCTCGATCATCACGGGGCAGGCCTGGACGCAGGCCATGCACGTGCGGCAGGCCCAGAGCGCCTCCTCCGGGACGTAGCCGCCGACCAATTCGCGCTTGAGTTCTTTAGCCGGGTCCTTGCCCGCGATCAGCAGCGGGCCGGCGTGGTTCATGTATGACTTCATGTCCTGGATGATCGCCATGGGCGAGAGCGGCTGGCCCGCGGTCCAGGCCGGGCAGGCGTCGGTGCAGCGACCGCAGCGGACGCACGTGTCGGCGTCGAAGAGCTGCTTCCAGGTGAAGTCCTGGAGCTTGCCCGCGCCGAGGCTCTTGCCCTCTTCCATCAGTTTCTCGAAGTCGCCCATGGGGGCAAGGTAGGCCGGCCCCGCGCCGGGGCGCTTGAAGAACGCGTTCATCGGCGCGAAGACGATGTGGCGGAACTTCGTCAGGGCCATGAGCGTGAGCAGGCCGAAGGCGGCGACGATGTGGAACCACCAGAGGCCGCGATGGATGTCGAGCAGCGTGCCATCGCCGATACCGCCGAGGACCTTCGCCACCACCCAGCCTGCGGGCGACCAGCGTGACCAGCTTTCGTTGCCCGCCGGGATCTCATTCCCACCGATGCGCAGCCCCTCGACCACGATGCCCGTGAAGAGTACGAAGCCAAGAAGCCCGACGATGAGCGCGTCTTCGCTGTCGCGGCGATCCCAGGTGAGCTTGGCGGGCGGAGAAACGTATCGGCGATAGACCGCCATGCCCACGCCGAGCAGGCCGATCAGCCCAAAGAGGTCGCCCACGAGGCTGTAGGCAAGGTATACCCCGCCCTGAAGGAAGAGGTGCTCGTCGTTCATCCGAAAGATGAGGGGCAGGTAATCGTCGAGTGCAAGCAGAAGTGTCACGACTGTGAGCACGAGGAAGCTGGTGTAGATGCAGGCGTGCATGACACCCGCGTAGCGGTCGTCCTTCACCCGGCTCGTGCCGGCGCCCATCGTGAGCGCCTGGTAAATGCGCGTGCCGAGGTGGTCGAAGACGCCCTGGGGTTTGCCCAGGCGCCAGATGCGCAGCCGCTGGATGAAGGCCATGGCGACGA
>JAYUAG010000055.1:0-6171 GCA_043741475.1 Thermoflexaceae bacterium
CGTGACCGTGCCTTCGACGAACTGCTCGCGAGCCGGCCGGACGTGCTGTTACAGATGGCCGCAGAGGTCCAGGCGGAGATAGATGCCGGGCTAACAGCACCGTTGGACCTCCGCGAGTTGTGAACTCGCACATCATCGCGAGCTTTCGACGGCGGGTCGCCGGTCTCCCTCCCGATGCCCGCGCCCAGGCTCTTGCCGCATAAGGCCCCCATCGCGAAACTGATACACTCCATAGATGATCACCGCACCGCCACACGGGACGGCGACGCCAGTCTTCGATGCCATCGATAGGGCGCCGGACGACGTGGGCGAGCTACATGCGGAATCAGACTTCTCCTACCTCAACCGCTCCGGGCGCGTCCCCATGACGCGAACGCGAGACCTCGTTGAGGAGTGGTTCTCTCGATATCCGGAAGCTCACAGTTCCCGTCTTCGATCACGTCTTCGTGGCGACGACACAGACTTCCATTCGGCTTTCTTCGAACTCTATTTGCACGAGTTACTCCTGGTGCTCGGCTACGTGCCCGCGGTGGAACAGCCGGCGGGCACAAAGGGTAAGTCTCCAGACTTTCTCGTCAGCAGACCCGACGGTTCGTACTTCTATCTCGAAGCGTGCGTCGTTTCGGGTAAGTCGAAGGACGACGCAGCGGCAGAGCAGCGAGCGAGCCAAGTCTACGACCAGATCGACAAGCTCACGTCCCCCGATTTCTTCATCGGAGTCGAAGTGCATGAGCACCCCAGTTCTCCGCCTCCGGGACAGCGGATCAAGCGCTTCTTAGAGGAAGAGATCGCCCGCGCCTCGTGGGACGAGGTCAGTGAGACGATGGATCGGCGCGGATTGGATGGCCTGCCTCGGTGGCGCTTCTCCCACGACAGTTGGGAGGTCGACTTTTTCCCAATTCCAAAGAAACCGGACGAGCGAGGAACCTCTGAACCCCGACCGTTGGGCTTGTGGTTCCATGATGCAAAGACGCTGTCCAACGTGGACGACGTTCGCGCTGCGATCGTGCGGAAGGCGGGAAAGTACGGTGATCTGGGTCGGCCGTTCGTTGTCGCTGTTAACAGTCTCAGCGGAATCACTGAGGAGAATTTGATCTTCAAGTCGCTGCTCGGACGGACCCAATTCATCGTGACAACGTCGGTCGCAGGCGTCGAAGCGAGCGAAGGCCGACTCCCCGATGGCGTCTGGACGTCCTTGGGCGGACCGCGTTACACGCGTCTCTCCGGCGTCCTCGTCGCGCATCGAGCGAAGGCCTGGAGTGTCGCCAGTTCGAAACTCTGGTATTGCCCAAACCCGTGGGCGGCCACTGCGCTTCCTGCGCCGTTCCCAAGCCTTACGCGGTTCGACATGGTGGACGACCACCTCCAGCGAGTGGAGGGGGCCACCGTCGCCGAACTCTTCGGCCTCGATCCACAGTGGCCTGGAGAGTAGTTGCCATCGCTGCTGGCCGGCCAACGGCCAATAGCTAACGGCCAACGGCCACCTTCGCTCGCGCGAACACCGCGTCGAACATCGGCGCCGTCAGTCTCCCCGTGAAGGTGTTGTGCTGGCTGGGGTGGTAGGAGCCGAGCAGCGTGCGGCCGCCCGGCAGCGGCGCTTCGCGACCGTGACCGAAGGCGGGCCGCGGACGGACGTCGAACAATCGCGAGACCGCGTCCCAGGCGTACTTGCCCAGCGCGACGTAGACCAGCGTCTCGGTCAGCACCGCGACTTCGCGCGCGAAGAACGGCTGGCAGGCGTCGCGTTCTTCGATCGTGGGCTTGTTCTCGGGCGGGGCGCAGCGCACGGCGGCGAGGATGTAGGTGTCGCGCAGCACGAGACCATCGTCGCGGTGTGTCGCCGATGGCTGGTTCGCGAGGCCCGCACGGTAGAGCGCCCCGTACAGCCAGTCGCCCGAGTTGTCGCCTGTGAACACGCGGCCGGTGCGGTTGCCGCCATGCGCGGCCGGGGCCAGTCCCACGACCACGATGCGCGCGGCGGGGTCGCCGAAGCCGGGCACGGGGCGACCCCAGTACTCCCAGTTCCGGAACGACGCCCGCTTCTCCTGAGCGACCTGTTCGCGCCACGCCACCAGCCGCGGGCAGGCACGGCAGGCGACGATCTCGGCCGTGAGCGTCTCAAGGGTGTCCATGTGGGCTATCTCCCCGGGTGCGCCAATCGCCGACCGCCAATAGAGTAGGCCCGTCTTAAGGAGGACGCCCACTGGACGCGCTCGAAGGTCTCACCGTCCTCGATTTCACGGCGCACCTGGCCGGGCCGTACGCCACGAAGGTGCTTGCCGACCTTGGCGCGCGCGTGATCAAGGTCGAGCGCCCCGGCGGCGACGTCGCCCGCCGCCTCGGCCCGTGGCTTGGCGACGAACCGGGCGTGGAGCGCAGTGGCACGTACCAGTTCCTCAACACAAACAAGGAGTCAGTCGTCATCGACCTCAAGGCGCCGGGTGCGCGCGAGGTCGTCGCGCGGCTTGTGGGGCTCGCGGACCTCGTCGTCAGCTCGTTCCCGCCCGCGGTGAGCGACCGGCTCGGTCTCTCCTACGAATGGTTCGAGGCGACGAAGCCAATCCCCGTCCTGGAAATGACGAACTTCGGGAGTAACGGCCCTTACCGCGACTATCAGCTCTCCGACACCGTGCTCTACGCCATGGGCGCGGAGATGTGGAGCCTCGGCGCCGCCGACCGCGAGCCGATCAAGATCGGTGGCACGGCGGCGCTCCTCCAGTGCGGCGCGATGGGTGCGGTGGCCGCGCTCGGCGCCATCACCGCCTACGAGCGCCACGGCGTTGGACAGCTGGTGGAACTGTCGCTCTTCGACGTGCAGATCAACAGCGTCGACCGGCGCAGTTCCGCGATCCTCGCCTACCGCTTCTGCGGTCGCGTAAACGCGCGTCCTCGGCAATCGGGCGCCGGGCTTGTCGGCGGCGTGGTCGCTTGCGCCGACGGTTACCTGGAGGTGAACGCCTCGGCCGGCAACTACTGGCGCCGCTTCGTCGCGATGGTCGGCGACCCGGCGCTCGCCGACGCGAAGTTCGCCAGTCCGGTGGCCGCGCTCGACCCGGCGGTAAAGGGAGAAGCAGAACGCATCATCACGCCATGGCTGCTTTCCCACACGCGCGCCGAGATCTGGGAGAAGGCGCGGCGCGAGCACGCGATCGTGGCCCCGCTGTTCGCGGGCAAGGACCTGTTCGAGGATGCGGTGTTTCGCGAGCGTGGCCTTTGGACGGAGGTCGAACACGCGACCCTGGGGCGTTTCCCCATGCTCGGGCGACCCTACATCCTCGAGAAGACGCCCTGGCGCATCCGCAAGCCTGCGCCGATGCTCGGCGAACACACGCGTTCCGTCCTGACCGAGGTGGGACTCTCAACGCCCGATATCGACGCGCTCTACGCCGGCGGAGTGGTCGCATGAGCGGCGAGCTGCTGCCCCTGGAAGGCGTCCGCATCTGCGATTTCTCCATCGTCTGGGCGGGCGCGAGCGCGACTATGTACCTGGCCGATATGGGCGCGGAATGCATCAAGGTCGAGAACCCGTACATCTGGAACCCGATGACGCGCGCCGCCTCGCCCCGGCTCACCGCCCAGACGGCGGCTATGCTCCCCGCCTGGATCTCCGGTCACCCCGGCGGCGAGCCTCAGCCGCGACCGTGGAATAACAGCTCCGCCTTCATCCACATTCAACGTAACAAGACGTCGTTCACGGTCGACAGTCGCCGGCCGGAGGGGCTCAAGATCGTGCAGGATCTTATCCGCAGCTGCGACATCCTCGCCGAGAACCTACCGTTCGGGACGCTCGACCGGCTGGGCCTCGACGATGCCGCGATTCGTGCGCTGCGGCCGGACATCATCATCCTCCACGTCCCCGCTTTCGGCCGCACGGGCGACTACGTCCAGGCGCGCGGCTACGGCTCGGCGATGGACGCGGTCGCGGGCGGGACCATCCTCCGCGGCTACCCGGAGACCTCGCCGCTCGGGAACGCCGCGATGGTGCCGAGCGATTTCGCCGCCGGGATGCACGGCGCGGCCGCCGTCCTGGCCGCCCTGCGCCATCGCCGCCGCACGGGAGAGGGCCAGCTGATCGAGATGGCGCAAGTCGAATCGGCCGTGCAGATGTTCCCCCAGGCCGCGCTGGACGCCGCCTGGAACGGTCGCTCGCATGGGACCATCGGCAACCGCAGCCTCGAGGCCTTCGTCCCCAACGGCGTGTTCGCGACGCGCGGCGGCGACGAGTGGATCGCGATCAGCTGCCGTTCGGACGAGGAGTGGGCGGCGCTCGTGCGTTACATGGGCACGCCCGCGTGGGCGCTCGCACCGGGCCTCGAAGCGGCCGCCGGTCGAGCCGCCGCCGAAGCCGAGATCGAACGCCATCTCTCCGAATGGACCGCGACGCTGGAGCGCATGCCGCTCTTCCACGCGCTGCAGGCGGCGGGCGTGACGGCCGGTCCCGTGATGACGGCCCAGGACGCCGCCGAGGACCCGCATCTCGCCGTCACGGGCGCGTGGACGCGGCTCCCCGCCACCGAAGACTACCCGGAGATCGACTGGGCCCTCCCGCCCTACCGCTTCTCGAAGTCGGACGTGACCTTGAGGACGCCGCCCGCCCGCTTCGGCGAACATAACGAATACGTCTATCGCGAAGTGCTCGGTCTGACCGAGGCCGAGTACGCCGCGCTCAGGGCCGCCGGGCACGTAACCACCAGCTATGAGCCGGACACCATCGCGAACGCCTAGGAGTCGCGGCCGTCTCTGGCCGCTGGAGGCGCAACCTTGGAGCGTTTATCCGTGTCTTCAAGCGCTCGGACGGCGAAGTCTTTCCACTTATCAGACTGGGCGAAGGGAAGTTGCACCCATCCTTTCATCGGCCTGGCGGTATCGTAGAGATGCGTGCCAACCTGGGAGCCGTCGAGTTGAAGCGCTTCTTGTTCGGCTTCTCGAGAAAGCTTGAAGGTCATGCTATTCCGCCAGAATGTGGCCACGACTTTCCCAGTTGCTGACCTGAGACACAACGCTCCGAAGAACCTGCCTTCTGTAGCCGTTGGCAGGTCCTGAGAAATTTGATGGAAGAGCGCTTCTGCCTCGATCGTGTTGGTCAATTTCGTATCACCGTCGCAGGTGCTGTGCGCATCCTGGGCCTCACACTTCGCTACCACCAGTACACGCCTTCGAATCGGGCTACCGGCGGAACCACCGCGTCACCCGCCGCGCAGCCTTCTCCGTCCAGGTCTCGCGCTCACCATCGAAATGCCCGGAGACCGCCCGGCGATAGGGACCCGCCACGCGGCCCGCGTAGGCGGCGAAGCCTTCGCGGCGCAATGGCTGCCAGTCTTCGCGATACGGCGTCACCAGGTGCGTCCGTGTCACGTTCTTCGCGGACGTAAGGAATGCGAGACCCACCCCGGAAGAGACCTCCAGCAGCGACCGCTGCTCGCCACGCGCCGTCCGCACGAGGCCGTTGAAGAGCGCGGCAAGTTCGCCCGCTGTAGGGAGCGAGGTCGCGTCCGCCTTGAGCTCGAGGACAGAGCGCTTCAGCTCCGCGAGTTCGAGCGGCGGCATGTCGATGAACGAGGCGGTCTTCCCTGAGGTCCCTTCGAACGCCCCCAGCAGCTGGTCGACCGAGGCGAAGTGGACTCCCTCGGACAGTAGGCCGGCGTCCGTGAGTTCGTCCTCCAGCGTACGGAGGTAGACGCGCGAGCCGTTGAGGACATCGCTCGCGGCCGCCAGTAACCAGAGTGGCGAGAAGCCGAAGGCGGCGATCGAGCCGAACTCGACAACGTTGCCCGCGACCTTCTTCACCACCATCCGGCCGCCGCTGGGGGCGTCCGGCTCGTCCGCCGCCGGAGCGGCGCCCTCGACGCCACCGACGACCTCGACCGCGATCCGGAGCGCGTTCTTCGCGGTCACCTCGTAGATGCGCGAGCCCCGCACCATGCGCGGGAGGACGAGCTGTGCCGTCTCATGGACCGTCCCGCCGACGCCGGCAACGATGGCGCGCACAAGCCTCTCGGGCAGCGAGGCGAGATACCTCAGACGTTGTCCGCCAGTACGTGGCATGTCGCCACAATACAGCACGGGCGGCGGGCTAGCGTTGACGATCACCCATGTGCGCGGGCGCCTTGAGGAACTTGTAGGCGATGATCGCGGTCGTCGCCCAGGCATAGAGGGGGAGGCCCCAGCTCG
>JAYUAG010000056.1:0-2595 GCA_043741475.1 Thermoflexaceae bacterium
GCGCTCGATGCCGCGGTAGATGACATCGAGGCGATCATGGAGCGCGAGCGCGCGAATCCCAACCGTCCAGTCCCTCGATTGCGCGGCTGATGTTCCGGATCGGCGCTGGGCCGTAGGATCGCGCCTCACAACCCAAGGAGGCGCCAGATGGATCCAGCGTTCAGCGAACTCTTCAACCTTGAGGGCAGGACAGCCCTTGTTACCGGCGGTTCAAGCGGGCTCGGGGTGGCCTTCGCCCGCGGGCTGGCTCGCGCCGGCGCCAACGTGGTGGTCACGGCCCGCCGTCAACAGATGATCGACCAGACAGCGGAGATGCTGCGCGGCTACGGCGTCCTCGCCAGTGCCTTCGCGGCGGATATCACCGACGACGCCCAGTTCGAGGGCGTCTTTGCGAAAACCGTCGCCGCGTACGGCAAGATTGACATCTTAATCAACAACGCCGGCTACACCGACCGATCGGGGCTGCGACACGACCTGGGCAGCATGAAGCGAATGCGCTCGGTGATCGAACTGGACCTGATCGCCACCGTGAACGGCTGCCGCCTGGCCGGAGAACAGATGCTCAAGCAGGAGAGCCGCGGCACGATCATCAACGTCAGTTCCATCCTCGGGAAGGTAGGCAGCGAGTTTCGCGCGGCAGCCTACCATGCCGCCAAGGGCGGGGTGGACGCGCTCACCCGTGTGCTGGCGATTGAGTACGCGCGCGAAGGCATCCGCGTGAACGCCATCGCACCCTCGTACTTCGATGGCACTGAACTGATGGACAAGGTGTTCGAATCCGCCCCGGCGACGCGCGACTACTCGATTTCGCGCACGCCCATGGGACGCCTCGGCCAGCCGGAAGACCTCGAAGGGGCGGTCGTCTTCCTCGCCTCGGACGCGGCGCGGTTCATCACCGGCCACATCCTCTACGTGGATGGCGGCTGGACGGCCGGCGGCGGCTATCACCAACTGCCACCGATGTGGGAGAGCACGCCGGGCCACCAGTTGATGGGCTAGTGGGATCGGTGAACTTGGCACTCGCTCCCCGGTTGTAACGTACAGTGGGAGGATGGCGATTCGGAGCGCGGCGCTCGCAACAGTAGTGATGGCGGCGGCGATACTCCTCGCGGGGTGCGGCGGCGACTCAAAGTCTGTCCCCGTGACGCCGACCGCGCCAGCCAGCCCGACGCCCAATATCCAAGCCCCGAGGACGTGGACGATTGGCGCTCCACTGCAGCTCGGCAAGGGCCCCGGCCAACTCAACTTGGCGCTGTACGTCGAACAGGGCTGCACAGGTTGTGACGGCCCTCCCACCTCGCTCGAACGCTTCGCTCGGGCGAGCTCAGGTGAAATGCGCCGCGCAGTCCTTTTCAGTACACCCGCCGACTCGAGGTACCTGACCGCAACTGCCGTCGCGCCCGACGGAACGCTGTTCACGTCTGCTTGCTTTGGCGATTGCTACGAAGTTGGGAGCGGCATCGATGGTGACGGCTACTCGATCGTCTACACATCGAAGGACGGCGGGACAACGTGGGCAGCGGATGGTCGCTCCGCGTTCGCCCGAATAATCTGGGGTCGAACAACGCTGCCAGGTAACGAGGTCCTCATCTGGAAATCGACCGAAAATCCGCGCACCCGAACGTTCGAACGTTTCCCATCGGGTATCCAAGTCGCGCCTCCAGTGGCGGACGCGTTCCCGATCATCTCGGCCGACGCTAATGAACCGGTTCTCTGGCAGAGGAACGGAGGCCCAGTTCTCCGCCGGGATGGCTCAACGGTAACCATCCCGGCGGTGGCCGCGAGCCAAAACAACCCGGTGCAGGTGTCGGGGGCACAGCCGCCCGGCGGCTTGATGATCTCGTGGGGAGAGAGGATCCCCGGAGCAACCGTGCTGCACTACGGCATCGTCCAGAAGGGACGCTTCGTCTCGCATTTCGCAGGTTCGAAGGACGTTCCGTCGATCCGAATTGGTGCGTGGCTTGATGACCACCGCGCCCTCGGCAACATCAGCTCGCTGGTCCCGGCGCTGTTCGATTTCGAGACCGGCGAAGTCAGACGAATCGAAATCTATGGGGCCCTCAGCGATGAGGAGCTATTCCTTCGCGGACGCAGCGCCATCATCGGCTTCTCCAGCCAGCCGTAAGCGCAGACGGGACGGGCGGCTGGCGGCGGCTATCACCAACTCCCACCGATGTGGGAAAGCACGCCGGGGCATCAACTGATGGGCTAGCTTTGCAATTCACTCGCTGCGATCAGGAAGTGGCTCGCTACCTGGTGGTCTTTCCAATCCTCCGGCGTTTGGTCCACGATCGCCGCGATCCCGGCCAGCACGCCTCCCGTCACTTCAATGAGTTTGCGGGCAGCCGCCGCCTGGCTCCCGGTCTGCACCCAGTCATCCACGAGTAGGACAGCCTCGTTGGGCCGGACGGCGTCCCGCTGCACTCGCAACTCCCACGCGTGGCCACGGTAGTCGATGGCTGAGCGCTCGATGTATTTCTCGCCCGGAAAGAGCCCGCCCGGCTTCCGAATCGCCACAAAGCCCACCCCGAGTTCGAACGCTACCGCCGCACCCAACAGAAATCCGCGCGACTCAATCCCCGCGACCTTGGAAAC
>JAYUAG010000057.1:0-13941 GCA_043741475.1 Thermoflexaceae bacterium
GCGCCTCGCCAGCTCGCGGGGTTGCCGATGCGGATAGCGCTCGCCACCGTCTCCGGGTGTTCGACCTTCTCCCCCCGCACGATCGGCGCGGCGCCGGCCGCCTGAAAGCCCCACATCCGCGGGTGGAGCGTCGCGCGGCCAACCTCCGCGCACTCGCCGAAGCCCTTCCAATAGGCAGTGATGTTGCCCGCGTTGCCCACGGGGATGGCGAGCATGTCCGGTGCGTCCCCGAGCGCCTCGCAGATCTCGTAGGCGGCGGTCTTCTGGCCCTCGATGCGGTCCGGGTTGACCGAGTTCACCAGTGCGACCTGGTGTCGTGCGGTCAGCTCGCGCGCCGCGTCCAGCGCGTCGTCGAAGTTCCCGTCGACCTCGACGATGTGCGTCCCGTAGGCCACCGCCTGGGCCATCTTTCCCCCGGCCACCTTGCCGCCGGGCACGAGCACGTAGCTTTCGAGCCCGCACTTCGCCGCGTAGGCGGCGGCGCTGGCGCTGGTGTTTCCCGTGCTCGCGCACATGATCGCGCGCGCGCCGCTCTCCAGGGCCCTGGCCACCGCCACTACCATGCCGCGGTCCTTGAACGAACCGGTCGGGTTGCACATCTCGAGCTTGAACCAGAGCTCGTCCAGCCCGCAGAGCGTCTCGATGTGTGCGGAGCGGACGAGAGGCGTGTCGCCCTCGCCCAGGCTGATGCGCGGCGTTCGCTCCGTAAGCGGCAGCACGCTTCCCCAGCGATGGAGGACGCCGCGCGGCTGCGGCCTCTCCGTCACGGCTCCTCCGGCGGGCGGAAGGCGTGGAACTTCATCTCGCGAAGCTCCTGCTCGAGCACCTGGATCTGCTTGCGCCGTTGCTTCTCCATCATGATGTTGTACTTCGCGAACTCGTCGCGCACATGGTCGACCACCTCGGCGATATCCCGCCGGATGCCCGCCACCCGTTCGCCCAGCCCGGAATGGCGCCCTTCGAGCAACGCGATTTCGCCGGCCACCTTGTCCAGGTCGGTGAGCACTTTGTCGGCCGATTCTTCGATCGCCGAGACCCGTACCTCCAGCCGCTGGTGCTGGTCCTTCACCACGCCAAGCTGCTCCAGCACCTCCTGGCGCATCGAACGTTCGGCCGCGACCCCCTCAACAGTCCGCTCAACGCGCTGGATCATCTCGCCCACCACCTGCATCCGTTCGAAGACGACCTCAAGCCGCTCCTCCATCTCGGCCGTGAGCTTCGAGGTGACGCGTTCCTCGAGGTCGCGGTGGACTTCGAGGGAGCGGTCTAGCCGGAGGCCGAACTGGTGCGTCCTATTTTCCACCTCACGTTGCCGTTCGATGATCGAGGCTGCCGCCTGGCTGGCCTGTGACACCTGCGCCTGTAGCTGGCCAATGTCGGCTGCGATCAGCGTCGTCTGGCCAGAGGAGGTCTCGATCCGGCGTCGTCCTTCGGCGCGCTCCTGGCGGTCATACAACGCTTCCGCCTGGAGCAGACGAAGCGCGTTGTCGATCTCGGCGCGGTTGGTGCTCACCTGCTGCCGCACATCCTCACCTGCTTCGTCGAGCGTCCGGATCTTTTCCGGCAGCCCCTTGAGCGGCCCGAAGCGCGGCTCGACGGCACGCACGGCGCGATCGTTCGCGTCAACCTGTTCCTGAAGGCCGTGAATTTGCTTCCGCAGCTGGTCGATCAAGGCGAGCTGCCGCGTCTGCTCTTCGCGCGATTCGCGTTGCTGCCGTTCCAGCCACGTGATCATCTCGCCGATTCCCTGGGACGAGGTTTCTGGCGGCATCTCAGCCCTCCACGCGCAGGAAGCTCCCCACCTGGGCGACGCAGTCGAGACTTCGAATCTCGCGAAGCGCGGCTTGCATCGCTCCCTCCCGCGCCTTGTGGGTCATGATAACGAGGTCCGCCGTGCGCGCGTCGGCGTCCGCCTCTTTTTGGATGACGGCCGCGATGCTGACGTCGTGGTCGCCGATCGAACGCGCGATCCGGGCAAGCACGCCCGGCCGGTCGCTGACCGTGACACGGATGTAGTACCGCGACTCCAGCCCTTCCAGGCCGACTACTGGTGTGTCGCCATCGGGGCCCCAGTACTTTCGTTCCCCGGCGCCCACGACGATCGAATGGCCCAGATCCAGCAGGTCCGCCACGACCGAGCTGCTCGAAGGCTCGGCCCCCGCGCCGCGGCCCTGGAAGAGCACCTGTCCCGTCAGGTCGCCAACGATCTCGACTGCGTTGTAGACCCCATCGACGCGGGCGAGCGGCTCAGCCGCCGCCACGAACGTCGGCGCGACCCGCGCGGTGATGCCGCCATCGGTGCGCTCGGCGATGGCCAGCAGCTTGATCACGTAACCCAGTTCCGCCGCGTTTCGAAAGTCGGCAGGGGCGAGCCGGGTGATCCCCTCCACCGAGATCTGGTCCGGCCGGACGCGGCTGCGAAAGCCGAGGCTGGCGATGATCGCGAGCTTGTACGCGGCGTCGTAGCCCTCGACATCGTTCGTTGGGTCCGGCTCGGCATAACCGAGCTGTTGGGCCGCCGCGAGCGCTACCTTGTAGTCCGTACCCTCGCGCGTCATCCCTGTGAGGATGTAGTTCGTCGTGCCGTTGATGATCGCGCGTATCGAGGTGATGCGATTCGCCAGCAGATCGCGACGCAAGGGCGCGATCAGGGGGATGCCGCCCCCGACGCTCGCCTCGAACATAATGTCCAGGCCCCGGCCATGTGCCTCCGCGAGCAGCTCGGGCCCGGACTTCGCCATCAGCTCCTTGTTCGCGGTGACGACGTGTTTTCCGGCGCGCAGCGCTTGGCGGATGAACGTCCCGGCGGGTTCTTCGCCGCCCATTACTTCAACGACGATGTCCACGGCCGGGTCGTTGATTACGGCGCTCACATCCGTCGTGATCACGCCCGGCGCCATCACCGCCGTCCGCGGCTTGGTCGCGTCGCGCACAGCCGCGCGCCGCACAATCAGGGCCGCGCCGACCTGCCGGGCGAAATACTCCTGGCGTTCACGGAGGGCGTTCGCTACTCCCCCACCGACGTTCCCGAGCCCGATCAGCCCGACGCCGATCTCCCGTGGCGCAGTCATGGGTTGCGCGCCCCTGCCTGGCTGACTCTCACATGGGAACTCGCCCAGCGCAGGTCGTCTGCATCGAAACTGCGCTTGATCTTGCTCGCCAGTTCGGCGCGCTTCGCCTTGATCAGCTCGTCCCTGCGAGACTCCGCGACCTGTGTCTTCTGTTGGATGGAGAGGTCCGCCTGCTCCTTCACTTCCACTTTTATGACCCACCAGTTCGCCTCGACCTGGACGGGCCCCGCGAGGTCGCCGGGCTTCGCTGCCGCCAGCGCGTTGCGCACGCTCTCCGGAAGCAGTTCGATTGGTTCTGGCGGAAGAATGCCGTCCTGCTGCCGCGATTCGAGATCGAGCGACTCTTTTTGCGCGAGCGAGCCGAAATCCTCACCGGCTTTCACCCGCGCAAGGAGGCCTGCCGCGGACTCCTGCGAGTTCGACAGGATCACGCGCAAGGTGTACTGCTCGATCCGGTCGCCCAGGCCGTTCTCGATGGTCTTGGCCAGGCCATCATCCGCCAGCTCGGCACGTTTGAGTTTCCGGAAGTTTGTGTCGCTGATCCGCAGCGTCCGCAGCTGGTTCCTGTAGAGCGAGTCAAACGACGAACCGGTGCCGCCCACGGGCACGCCGAACCCTTTGGCGATGAATTCCGTGACCTCGCCGTCGCCTAGTGTGACGCCTCGTTCCAGCGCCAGTTTTTCGACGATGATCTCCCGCTCCATCTTCGTGAGGAGGCTCTCGGCGAGCGCAGAGACGTCCTGGCGCGAATTCTGGTTCTCCACCGCGAACGGCCCAAGGCGGGCTGCGAAGTAGCCAAGCGAAATCTTCGTGCCTGCCACGTTCAGGATCGTCGTCTGCGGCCGTCCCACGCGCGCGTCGTAGATGCGGTACGCGAGGATGCCGACGATGACCAGCAGGAGCGCCGCCGCGGAGCCGAGGATACTCAGCCGCGTATAGTTCTCCGACCAGGCGATGCCCGCCACTCGCCGCGGCTCGGGTGCGGCCGGTTTCGGACGCGGCCGGGGAAGTGCTGTCGTACGTTCGCGTCGCGCCATGCTTAGCCGCGCACGGGGTAGATGCCCGTCTTGCGGACGTGTTCGAGCGTGTAGGGCACAAGCGCCAGATGACGCGCCCGCTTCACGGCGGTCGCCACGAGTCGCTGGTGCTTCAGGCAAGTGCCGGTCTTGCGCCGCGGCTCGATCTTCCCTCGTTCGCTGATGTACATCCGCAGCCGGGGGACGTCCTTGTAGTCGATCCCGGGGATGTGGTCGGCGCAGAAGCGGCAGACCTTCCGGCGGTTGCCTCCGAACCTCCGGCCACCACCACCACCACCACCGCCGCCACCACCGCGCGGGCCGCCTTCACCACGGTCTGGCCGTTCTGATCGCTCCGGCCGTTCTGAACGCTCTTCTGAGCCCATGAAGTGCCATCCTTCCCGTTGGGTCCTGTGCAGTGCACACCGGGTGAGCGCGGCCGGTTTCCGGCGCGCGCTGTTCGTCTTCTCTATGCCCTATTCGAAGGGCAGGTCGTCCGGGTCGGTCTCGACACCGCCAGACTGTTGCCCGCCGCCGCCACGCGGAGCGGTCGCTGGCCGCGAACGTCCACCGCCGGCGCCGCCGCGCTGAAATTCCGCGTCGTCCGACCAGCCGCTGGCGCCACCGGCCGCGGCCCGGCCCTCACCTGGCTCCGCCCGGCCCATCAGCAGGATCGTCTGCGCGATCACTTCCGTGCGCGTCTGTTTCTGCCCCTGGTCGTTGTCCCAACTGCGCGACTGCAGCCGGCCCTCTACGTAGACCTGCTTGCCCTTCGTCACCGTCTGGCTAATCCGCTCAGCCAGTTCGCGCCAGGCGACGACGTTGAACCACTCGGTCTGCTCGCTCCAGTTGCCGTCGTCACCCTTCCAGCTCCGATTGACGGCGAGCGAAAACTGAGCCTGGGCAGACCCGTTTGCGAGGTAACGCAACTCCGCATCCTTGCCCGCGTTCCCGATGAGCATCACTTTGTTCAGGCTCGCCATGGTTATCCTCCTGAGGTCTGGTCAGCTTCGGATGGGGTATCCGTGGTTGCGGCCGGTTCGGCCGGTGTCACCATGGAGGCTTCCGCTGCCGCGTCGACCGCGTCCACGGTGGGGGCCGCTTCGGCGACGGCGTCCACGGCCGCCTCCACGGCGTCCACCGCCGGCGGTGGCGCCGCGGGCTCCGTTGCAGCGGCTGCTGGTGCAACAGCTGCCGCGGACGGGGCATCAGCCGGCGCGGAATCTGGCAAGCGCCGCGGCGCCCGTGGCACCGGTGGAGGCGGCAGTTCATCCGCCCGCACGATCAGGTGCCGGTACACCCGCTCATCGATCCGCAGAGCTTCTTCCAATGGCCGCACGGCCGTCGGGTCCAGCTCGACCCGAGTCACGATATAGTCGCCGTCGATTGCCGGGCCAATGGGATAGGCCAACCGCCGTCGTCCCCAGTGGTCAACCTTGATGACGCTGCCGCCACGCGCTTCAACGACATGGCTTAAGAGCTGGACGGAGGCATCGGGCCCTCCGCCCTCCGCGACGGCGAGGTTGTATATCGCCGTCAGTTCATATTCCCGCATTGATCTCCACAGGCGCCGGCGATGGGATTCCCCGCATTGCGAGGCGGACTCCGGCGCGACACTTGAGGCTACCACCGCTGGCAACTGCACTCAATCGAAGTGACGACTCCCTCGCACCCCGAGACGTATGGCGACGGGTTAAGGCGCCGGGGTTCCCCCTGAGAATCGACGGCTCTAGTCTGGAAACGAACCGTCAATGAGCGCCACACCCAGAAACACTCGACCCGCCCCCGCCGCCCCAACGGGACCCGTTCGGCGGCCCCCCGACGGATCGTTTCCAAGACGAACTGTCGTCCCTTCGATGGCTGGTCTGGCCACACGCCGCTTCCCGGCCGAACGAGATGGTGATATGCGCGCTGCCATTCACCCGTTGTTCACCGTCCAGCGTGTCGCAATCGCGCTCCTCCTCGCGGGCGGCTTGCTCGCTGCCCTCACGGTAGCGGCCACCGCCAGCGGCCCGCCGCCACACGACGCCGGTGCGGGCGCCGCAGTCTCCGGTGGCTCGGCCGGGACTTCGCCCGCGCTCACCCTCGCTTCCGGCGCTCCCGGCGCCGACGGCCCCGCCCACGCCCACGAAGACGAAGGCGCCATCCCTGCGCCTCCCGCCGACCCCGTCCCCGAACCACTGCGCACAGACCCGGCGACGCGTTCGCGGTTCACACTTCCCTTGAAGGCATGGCTCCGTGTTACCGACCGCTACGGAGCCTACCGCGGGCCGGGTCTGATCCACGGCGGTATCGATCTGGCGTTGGATGGCGCCCAGCGCACGCCCGTCTACGCGGCCTGCACTGGTGTCGTCAGCTCCTCCGCGTACTCGTCCGCCTATGGCTACCACGTAATCGTCGATTGTGGCGAAGGTTGGGGCACGCTTTATGGCCATCTCAGCCTCGTCCGCGTCGCGGAGGGCAATAGCGTGAGCCCCGAGACGGTGGTGGGTGTCTCCGGCTCCACCGGATTTTCCACGGGCGAGCACCTGCACTTCGAGATTCGCTACGGCGGCGTACCCGTGAACCCCGAACACTATCTCGACTTCAAGATCGCGCCCGGTGCGCCGCTGTCCGATGGTCCGATCGTCTTCCCCGGCCGCAGCGGCGCGGCCGCGACGGCCGCGCCAACTGAGACTCCCGTCCCGCCGACTCCGTTGCCGACTGCCACGGCCACCCCCACGAGCACGCCCACCCCCACCTCGACGCCGACCCTCACGCCGACGCCACGGCCTCCGACGCCGACGCGGACGCCAACACCGAAGCCCATCCTCCGGTAAGGCACGTATACACGCGTTTCCCGGCCGCTGGAGCCGAAGCCGCTATAACCGGGGTGTGGGTAATCATCTCCCGCGGTTCATCTTCGGCGGCCTCTTGATCGCCGCCATCGCTGGCATTGCGTTCGGCGTGAGCTTCCCTGGCGCGGATGGCGGTACGTCGCTCCAGGTCCTACGCCTGGACCCTGCCGACCCCGAGCCGCCCCGCCCCTTCGGCCGCGGTGCTTCTGCCGCCCGAGACTGTCGCGGGGCCGGTCTTCTCCGGGTTCGTGCTGCCGCTCAAGGTCTGGGTGCGGGTCAGTGACCGCTGGGGCGCCCGCCACCGGCGCCGCCACTCCAACCCCGAGCGCCGCGGCCCCGTCATCCATCACGCCACGCTCCGCAACGGCATCAGCCACTCCGCCGCCTTCCCAGTCCGTGACGCCGGCCTCATAGCCGCGGGCCACGCCCTGGCGGCAATCAGGCGGTAATCAGGCTGGTGCTTCGCCCAGTCCTTGCGTGTGGGCGGTGTCGTTCACGCAGAACACCGTCGCCCGCCCTCGCCGCGAGATGTGCAGTCGCGTCAGCGAACAGTTGTCGAGCGCGAACGACCACGTGGCTTCGGACGCCAGGCCGAGAAGCTCTGCAAGCATTCCCATGATCGCGTTCCCGTGCGAGACCACAAGGATCGCTTCGCCCCTATGCTCCTCCACGGCATCGAAGATGGCGGCCTTTGTCCGGTGGCGCAGGTCGGCGAAGCTTTCCCCACCGGGCGCTGGCGCCTGGCAGCGGAAGAACTGCTTCAGCCGCTCAGGTTGCTCTTTTTCGACCTCGGGGCCGGACCGCGCCTCCCACTCGCCGTAGTACATCTCCCGGAGCCGTGGGTCGAGCTGAAGCGGGACGTTGCGCCCCTCGAGCACGTGACGGGCGGTGTCGTGCGTGCGCGTCAAGTCGCTGGCGTAGGCGGCGGCGAAGGGCACGTGGGCGAGGCGACGGCCGGTCGCGCGCGCCTGAGCGATGCCGAGCGGCGTGAGTTCGGTCTCGGCGTGCCCACACCAGAGGTTGTCGATGTTCCCGTAGGTCTGGCCATGGCGCACGACGTAGAGCTCGGTCATGAAAGCGTCCAGTCCGGGTTAAGAGCCGCCGCCCCGGAGAAGGTTTTACAGTCATTTTACAGCGCGGTCGCACTGCGGATGCACAACTGCCCACCGGATGGCTGTCGCAAACCTGCGAGGGTGTTACCGTACGTCCACCGGATCTGCGCTGATCGCGCGTACGGAGGTGTGAATTGACTTCTCTGCGTAAGCGTTCTTTCGCCCTTGTGGCCGTGATGCTCGGCATCGCGGCCATCCTCGGCAGCTCCCTCGGGATCGTCGCGGCAGGCACCCGTCAGCCATTGACCGCCGGGTTCAACCTCGTTGGCGGCCCTCTCAACGCTGATGTCCAGCCCGTTGACTACGTTGGCTGTCTGCCGGCTGGTTCGTGGACAGCGCTCTACGTCTGGGACGCCCAGAACCAACAGTGGAAGCACTTCTTCAACCTCACGGCTGGTAGCCTCCCGGCCTACATCAACGGCTCCAACGTCGGCGGCATCGGCACGATCCCGCGGCTCTCGGGCGTTGTCCTGATCATGTCACAGGCCGTGAGCAACCCGCGCCTGCGTGATACCGCCAGCGAAGCCTGCGGCTAAAGCCTGAGGCGAGGAGTCGCGGCCGTCTTCTGGCCGCCGGAGTCAGGCCCAACGCCCGAGCGGCGTTCCCCTTCCATGTGGGGCGGGTTCAGACCTTCACGTTTGCGTAAGGGTGTGGTAGTGTCCCCATAGAGGGATTCACCGTGCGCCATCTGCTCCGGCTTGGCGAGTATTTGCGCCCCTATCGCAAGGGCCTCGCTCTCGCCTTCCTCACCGTCGTGTTCTCGGGCGCGTTCGTCATGATCAGCCCGCTCCTCGTGCGCTACGCGATCAGCGTTGGGCTGGACCCGCAGCGCGACGCCAATCACCATCTCATCGGCGTGAAGGGCAATTCCACGCTCCTCATCTTTGGCGCGCTCGCGATCGTAGCCTTCGCCGTCGGCCGCGGTATCACCCAGTTCGGGCAACAGTTCCTCTCCGAATCGATCGGCCAGAAGCTCGCCTACGACATCCGCAACCGCATCTACGACAACCTCCAGCGGCTCAGCTACGCCTACCACGACAACGTCCAGACCGGCCAGATCATGTCCCGTGTCACCCAGGATGTAGAGAGCATCCGCATGTTCATCGCGATGGGCGCTATCCGCCTCGCCTACATCGTGCTCATCGTCGCCATCTCCGTCGGCTTCATGTTCGCGATCAACTGGCCGCTCGCGCTGGTGAGCGTGGTTTCCATCCCCATCATCGCCATCTCCTCGGTGATGATGTCCCGGCGCGTGCGGCCGCTCTGGATGCAAATCCAGCAGAACCAGGCAGAAATGACGCAAGTGGCCGAAGAGGGACTCTCCGGCATCCGCGTCGTCAAAGCGTTTGCGCGCGAAGACTTCGAGAGCCAGAAGTTCCACGTCGCTTCGGATCGTCAGCGCCGGCTGAGCTATCGCGCCTCGGAGATCCAGGGCAAGTTCTCGCCCGTGATGGCCGCCATCGGCACGCTCCAGATCGCTGTCACCGTCACGTTCGGCGCGTGGCAGATTTCGCGCGGGACGCTCACCGAGGCCGACCTCCTCGCGTTCACCCTCTGGCTCAGCCTGCTCCAGCTGCCGATCCGCACGATCGGCTTCGTCGTCACGTTCATCTCCCGTGCGGCCACCTCGTGTGAGCGCATCTTCGAATTAATCGATGCCCAGTCAGCCGTCCAGGAGCGCCCGAACGCCCAACCGCTCGTTGCCGCCCAGGGTCACGTGCGCTTCGAAGGCGTCGGCTTCGGCTATAACCAGCTCAGCGCTGTGCTTTCCGGGATCGACATCGACGCCACACCTGGCAAAGTGATAGCCCTCCTCGGTCCGACAGGCAGCGGCAAGTCCACCGTCGTCAACCTCATCCCCCGCTTCTACGACGTCACGGAGGGCCGCATTACGGTCGATGGCACGGACATACGCGACGTCACACTCGAATCGCTGCGCCGCTCTATCGGCATCGTCCAGCAGGACGTCTTCCTCTTTATCGGCACGATCCGCGACAACATCGCCTACGGCCGCCCCGAAGCGACGCTTGAAGACGTGGAGCGCGCCGCCAAAGCCGCCCGCATCCACGAATTCATCACCAGCCTGCCCTATGGCTACGACGAGTGGGTGGGCGAACGCGGCGTCACCCTTTCCGGCGGCCAGAAACAGCGCATCGCCATCGCGCGAACGTTGCTCCTCGACCCGAAGATCCTGATCTTCGACGACTCCACCTCGAGCGTGGACTCGCAGACCGAGCTGCTCATCCAGCAGGCGCTTCAAGAGCTGATGGCCGGGCGCACCACCTTCGTCATCGCCCAGCGGCTGCGCACTGTTGTCGGCGCCGACGAGATCATCGTCCTCGACCGCGGCGTCGTCGTGCAGCGCGGCCGCCATGACGAGCTGCTCGAACAGGAAGGCCTCTACCGCCGCATCTACGACCTCGAACTCAAGGACCAGGCGGAGGCCCTCGGCCATGGGGCGGCGCCCGCTTCCCCCACGATCGAGACCAATGGCCATACGCCCAACGGCAAGAAGACGACCCGTGTGCCCGCCAAAGCCCGGCCCGTCCGCGAACCCGCCGGCGCTCCTGGAGGCGCCCAATGATGACTCCGATACTCCGATACTCCGATACTCCGATACTTCCCGCAGGGCGTTACTAACATGGGTATGTGGGGTGGCGGCGCCGGCGCAGGTGGCTGGAGCACGAACATCGGCGGTCAGGCCGGGGGTCCTCGCGCGTCGCGTGGCGCCGATGGCTGGGACGACGATTACCTCGGCAAGGTGTACGACGCGAAGGTCGTCTCCCGCCTCTTTCCCTACCTGAAGGAGCACAAGTTCCTGGCGACCGTCGCCTTCATCTCGATGATCGTGAGCGCCGTCACGTCGTTCCTCCAGCCTTTGCTTATCGGCTTTGCCGTCAAGGCCGGCACCCAGGGCAACACGGATCAGCTCTACCGCTTCGGCATCGCCATGGTCATCCTCGCCGTTGTCGGCGGCGCCGCCGCGATGACGCAGCAGCTCACGACCGCTCGGCTTGGCACGAAGCTCCTCCTCAAGCTCCGCTCGGAAATGTACGAGCACATGCAGAGCCTCTCGCTCGACTTCTACGACAACATGGAAGTCGGCCGCATGATCAGCCGTCTCACCAGCGATGTCACCGTCATGCAGGAACTGCTCACGAGCGGCACCCTCACCTTCGCCGCCGATTTCGTCGGCCTTGGCGTCGTCGTCGCGGTGCTCCTCTTTATCGATTGGCAGCTGGCGCTCGTCACCTTCGCAATCGTGCCGCCGCTCATCCTCGTGATGGTCTGGTGGTCCAAGCACGCGCGCCAGGCCTTCATGAACGTCCGCATCAAAGTGAGCCAGATGTACGGCACCCTCGCCGAAAACGTCTCCGGCGCCAAAGCGATCCAATCCATGTCACGCGAAGGCGAGAATGCCAAGCGCTTCGACCGCCTCAACCAGGACAACCGCAACGCCAACATCTGGGCGGGGATGCTCAGCGCCGCCATCCTCCCCGTGATCGAACTCGCCGTCGCCATCGGCACATCCGCCGTCGTCATTATCGGTGGCCTGCGCGCCATTCACGGCGATGCCGCCGACACGGCCCACCTCTTCCTCATCCTCACCGCCTTCACCCTCTACGTCGGCCGCTTCTTCGACCCCATCCGCGACCTCGTCCTTCAATACACCATGCTCCAGCGCGCGATGGCCGGCGGCGAGCGCATCTTCGAAGTGCTCGATACGAAGGCGCACATCACAGATAAGCCGGACGCCCTTGAACTCGATGCCGTCGAGGGCCGCGTCGACTTCGACCATGTTGACTTCCATTACATCGAAGGCATCCCCATCCTCCGCGACATCGACCTCCACGTCGCCCCCGGCGAGACAATCGCCTTCGTCGGCCATACCGGGGCCGGCAAGACCACGATCACGTCACTCGTCAGTCGCGGCTATGAAGTCAGCGGCGGCGCCATCCGCGTCGATGGCCACGACATCCGCGACCTCAAGCGCCGCTCCCTCACGCGCCACATGGGCGTCGTCCTCCAGAATCCGTACCTCTTCAGCGGCACGGTGAAGGAGAACATCGCCTACGGCCGCCCCGAAGCGACGCAGGAATCGATCGAAGAGTCGGCCCGTGCGGTCGGAGCGCACGACTTCATCTCACGCCTCGAACGCGGCTACGACACCGTCCTTCAGCAGCGCGGCCAGAACCTCTCCGTCGGCCAGCGTCAGCTCATCAGCTTCGCTCGCGCCATCCTCGCCCAGCCGCGCATCCTCGTCCTCGACGAAGCGACCGCCTCCGTCGACACCCAGACCGAGGTGATTATCCAGCGGGCACTGCGCGAGCTCTTGAAGGACCGCACGTCCTTCGTCATCGCCCACCGCCTCTCCACCATCCGCGAAGCGACCCGCATCGTCGTGCTCGATCAGGGCAAGATCGCGGAGATTGGCAGCCACGACGAGCTGCTCGCGAAGGACGGCATCTACGCCAATCTCTACCGCATGACCTATCAGCAGGAGCAGGCCCACAAAGAAGAGGAGATGGTCGGCGAAGACATTGCCTTCGCTCGCCGCCGCCAGGGAGAACTCGCCGCCGCGCCCGCCGCGGGCGGCTCCTGAGACGGACCGCGCTTCGAACTGCGCCCGTGCCTATTCCCGCAGCCGCCGGTGCCCCTGGAAGAACGTCCACATCAGTTCGTTCGCGCTGATTTCGTGCGTCGTCGGTCCCACCCCACCCGAATCGTCTTCGGCCCCGGGCCAGGTGTGCCCTCCTCCTTCCACCACGAACAGAAACACCTCGCGTCCCTCACAGCCGCCACCCCACGACTCAAGCACGACGTTGTCGGTGACCAGATCCGAGCCGAACGCGGTGCAGCCGTTCAGTGCCCCCCACTCGGTCGCTGAGGACGGCGCTATCTCGAAGGGAACGTTGTCGTCTGCCGTCCCGTGGAACGCGATCACGGCGACACCCGGCCCTTCGCAGCCGGGAAAGACGATGCCGGCGACGGGCGCGATCGCAGCGAACACCCCTGGCAACTTGCAGGCCGCCAGCGACGCCATCTCCGCCCCGTTCGAGATTCCCGTCGCGTAGACCGCGTCCTCGTCGATGCAGAAAGTCGCCTTCAGCTGCGCGACCAGTGCTTCGACGAAGGCGATGTCGTCGATCCCGTCTTCGTTGTAAATGCCGGGGATGTCCCAGCCCTGGGGGTAGCCGCCCCCTTCCGGCGTAACGAGGATGAACCCTTCGCGCTCCGCGAATGACGGCAGCTGCGAATACGTGTCCTGGTCCTCCGCCGTCCGCCCAAAGCCATGGAAGTTCAGGACCATCGCCGTGGGACGGTCCGGGCGGTGAGCCGACGGAATGCGCACCACGGCGACCCGCAAGCCCTCGGCCGTATCCGTAGTCACGGTGAACTGCCCGGCTTCACTCGCGAGGTCGCAGCCCGCGCTCCGCGCCGGCGAGACCAGCGCGGAGGCCGTCGTCAGCGGCGAGTTGGCCGGCGGCGGCGTGGTGGCTGTTGCGGGCGTCGCCGATGCGCTCGGCGCGGGCGCCGGCGAACTGCGCTCCGAGGCTCCCGCCAGGGGCGCGTTGGGACTGACGCCCGGCGTGTTGTGCGCCTGCTCGAACGGATTGGCGGCGATCGCCACCGCCGCCAATCCAGCGCCCAGCACCAGCGCCCCAAGCATTCGCGTCCGCATGACTCGCAGTATGGCCCCCAGCGTTCGCGCTCTCCAGCGGCTGGCCCCCACAAGCGGTTCGCGGCCGCCAAAAGGGGTACGGTTCACGGTTTGGCAAGAGTGGTGGCATGTCGCTCTTGGGTCTCGGTCTTCGAAGCTGCACAGTCCGAACCGCGCGCGTCAGCAAGCGGGTTGTAGCGACTATGCCCGGCGACGGGAGCGACCGCCTTCCGGCCGCCGTGT
>JAYUAG010000058.1:0-2573 GCA_043741475.1 Thermoflexaceae bacterium
ATCCTCCACCCATGACCGTGTTGCGAGTCTCCTGCGCTCGGCTCCGTTGCCGTCGGCCGTCGTACTGGCGGCATCCGCTGCCTTACGAAATGATCTCGAAACGAACCTCTGCTACCGTCCCTTTCACGTTGGAGGGAAGCCATGGCCATCAAAGCGTTCGTCCTGATCGTCGTCGACCCTGCGAAGACCATGGATGTCTTCACCCGCCTGAGCGGTGTGGAAGGCATCAGCGAGGTCTACCAGGTGATGGGGCCGTATGACATCGTGGCGGTAGTGGAAGTGCCGAACCTCGCGGACGTACCTTCAGTGATCAGCCGGCATATTCGCGCGGTCGAAGGCATCGAGAGCACGACGACCTGCGTCACTTTCCCGGAGAGCTGATCGCGGGTGTCACGCGTAGCCGAGCGTACGCGCGGCGGCGATGGCGCTGACGATGGGGATGCCCCGAAAGCTGCCGAGGGAAAGAAGGTCCTTGTCGCCGGAAACGATGAGGTCGGCTTCGGCCGCCACCGCGCAGGCGAGGACAGCAAGGTCGTCAGGGTCGCGCAGGTTGGCCGGGATTGCGACAACTGCGGGCTCGACCATCTCGGCGATCTTGGCCAGGCGTCCGGTGATTGTGTCAACGGTGAGGCCGATTGCTGCGACGCGAGCCTTGAACTTCTGACGCGAGAGCACCTCATCCAACTGAGCCATCATTTCGTTGGTCAGGACGAGCACAACGTCAGGACCTTCGGCTGCGAGAACGACGCGGGACGACGGTCCCGACCACAGGAACCCGGACACCAGCGAGCTGATGTCAGCAACGATCCGCACGTTCGCGCTTCGCGGCCTTTTCCGCTTTCCAGGCCGCGATCTCCACGTCTATCTCTTCCTGAGTGATCGGCGGTTGAACGGCGTGCAATGCATCGATCATTTGGCGGAACTCGTCATAGCTCGCTATGCGTTCGCTCACGGCGCGCGCGAACACGTTCGCGAGGTGGATGCCGCGCGCCTCGGCGGCCGCGAGGAGATCCTCGGGGAGCTCGATAGCGACAACGCGGGTTGCGACTTTCGATTTCGTCGCCGTGGCCATGGTTCGATCATAGCACGCGGTCACGGGTAGCCGAGCGTACGCGCGGCGTCGATAGCGCTGACGATGGGGATACCGTGAAAGCTGCCGAGGGAAAGAAGGTCCTTGTCGCCGGAAACGATGAGGTCCGCGTTCGCGGCGACAGCACAGGCGAGGACAGCAAGGTCGTCAGGGTCGCGCAGGTTGGCCGGGATTGCGACAACTGCGGGCTCCACTATCTCGGCGAACCGATTGAGGCGTCCCATGATCGCTTCAACGGTGAGCCGCGCTCGACGGAACGGTTCGTCGAACTTCTCGCGACGCAGCACCGACTCGAATTCGGACACCATGATGGCTGAGATGAGGATGCTTACCTCGCCTCGCTCTGCCGCGCCGACGATGCGCGCGGACGAACCGTGCCACAGGAATCCTGACACCAGTGAACTGATGTCAGCGACGATCCGCACGTTCGCGCTCGCGGGCTCTTTCTACCTTCCAGGCCGCAATCTCGTCGTCGATTTCGTCTCGAGTGATCGGCGGTTCGAGCTCGAGTAGCGCGGCACTCATACGCGCGCCAGCGTCGCACATCTCTATTCGGTCTTTGAGCGCACGCGCGAACACGTTCGCGAGGTGGATGCCGCGCGCCTCCGCGGCCACGAGGAGATCCTCGGGGAGCTCGATGGTGACGGCGCGGGTCACGCTCTTTGCTTTCGTCGCGGTGGCCATGGGACGATCATAGCACGCAATTCAGGCGCTGCGCGGGTCGGGGACGTTCACGACGATCTGCTCCTGGCTGTTGCGTGCGAGCAGCAGTTCCGCCTCGTTCTCCGCGTCCAGGTTCTCCTCCATGTGAACTTCGAACGGCGGCACGAAGATGAAGTCGCCAGGTTCGGTGTCGACGATGTGCTCCAGGTTCGCGCCCCAGCGGAAGCGTACGCGCCCACGAAGGATGTAGATGCCGGATTCGTTCGCGCCATGGTGGTGTACGCCCGAGCGCTGACCGGGGTCGTTGACGGCGGTCCCCATCCACAGACCTTCGGAGCCACAGAGCGCGGCGGAGACGCCCGCCTCGCGCCGCATACCCGGCGTCTGGGCGGTGCCACAGTCACGCTCGTTGGGGCGAATGATCTTCACCATCGGTTCGTCTCCTCGTAGGTTCAGAAAATGGGCCCGAGGTCGCGTCCTGCCTCGGCTTCGCTGAGGGCGCCATCCTCGGTGAGCAAGCCGCTCGCGCCAAGGATGCGCCGCCGCGCGCCCGCGAGGAACGCCTCATCCGCGCCGCCCAACGCGCGTTGCAGCAGGGTGAAGAGTGTCTCGCCCGTGAGCAGGGCGAAGCGGTAGTTCTCGCAGGCGAGCCGCAGCGGCTCCGTGAAGGCGGCCGTGCGTTGGCCCGGCTCCTTCACGCGCTGGCCGTTCGCGATGACGACGCCTTTGGGCGCCTCGCCCTTCGCCAGGAGGTGCTCTTCGATGCGTCGTTGGAGGCGGACGTAGGGCCACTCGACGACTTCTTCGCGGGCGCCCTCGC
>JAYUAG010000059.1:0-13922 GCA_043741475.1 Thermoflexaceae bacterium
CGCGCGGAGGAAGCCCTTGGCAACGTCGAGGGGTACCTGGACGACGCCTTTCGTGCGGGCCTCCCCTTCGTCCGCCTCATCCACGGCAAGGGCACCGGCGCCTTACGTGCGGCCCTACGCGAGCAGTTGCGCGGCCACCCGCTCATCCGCAGTTTGGAGACCGCGCCCCCAGAACAGGGTGGCGACGGCGTGACCGTGGCCGTGCTCGCGGGATGAAACAGTCGGCGCCCCTCGCACGCGCCGCCGCCTCACGTAACAGTTCGTCCAACTCTCCCGGAGGATTGCCATGCTCATTGCCACCACCAACGACCTCCCTGGTTACGTCGTCGAAGAGGTCTTCGGCGAGGTGTTCGGACTGACCGTGCGGTCACGAAACTTTGGCTCGTAGATCGGGTCGGGCGTGCGCTCGCTCTTCGGCGGTGAACTCAAGGGCATGACCCAGGCGCTCACGGACAGCCGTCACCAGGTGATCGAGCGGATGGTGGAAGAGTGCGCGGCCAAGGGCGGAAACGCCATCCTCGCGATGCGCTTCGACACCTCGGAGATCGGCGGCGCCTGGACCGAGGTCTGCGCCTACGGCACGGCCGTGCGCGTGCGTAAGCTGTAAGCGATCGCTGCGCCAGTCGGCGAAACAGACGACACAGACGGTTGGAGGGCAGTGCAGATGGCTACGTCAAATGTGAAGGTGACGCTGGCATCCCGGCCGAACGGCAAACCGGTGCGGGAGAATTTCGCACTTGTCACCGAGACCGTAAATAAACCGGCCGCGGGCCAGGTTGTCGTGAAGGTGGATGCCTTGAGCATCGACGCCTTCATTCGGACCGTGATGGATGAGAGCAGCTTCCACCAGAGCGTACCCATCGGCGGGGTGCTCGCGGCCCTGGGCGTCGGCCAGGTAGCGATCAGCGCCGACCCATCATTGGCGCCGGGGGCGTGGGTTTTCGGGCCTTTCGGGGCGCAAACCAATGCCACCCTTCCCGCTATGTCGCTCCGGAAGCTCGATCCCGCGATAGCACCGCCGCGGGCCTACCTCGGCGCCCTCGGGATGACGACCGGTCTCACGGCCTATTTCGGTATGCTGGATATCGGGCAGGTGAAAGAGGGCGAGACGGTGGTGGTCTCCGGAGCCGCCGGGGCCGTGGGCTCGATTGCTGGCCAGATCGCCAGGATTCGGGGAGCCAGGGTCATCGGCATAGCGGGCGGACCTGAGAAGACGGCCTTCCTGGTCGGTACGCTCGGGTTCGATGCGGCGGTCGACTACAAGAACGACGATGTCGAAGTTCGTCTGCGCGAGCTCGCACCCGGCGGTGTGGATGTGTTCTTCGACAATGTCGGCGGAACAATACTCGATGTCGTGCTTGCCCAGATCCGCGAGCGTGGCCGGGTTGTGATCTGCGGCGGGATTTCGCAATACGACCATATGGATGCGGTTCACGGCCCATCCAACTACCTGAAGCTCGCCGAACGGTATGCGCGCATGGAAGGCTTCACGGTCATGCACTTTGGCGACCGCTTCCCGGAGGCCGAGAAGCAGCTCGCGGTATGGACAAACGAAGGCCTGCTTACGATGCATGAACAGGTGATGAATGGCATCGAGAGTTTCCCTGCGGCCGTCATCGCGCTGATGAGTGGAGGCAACATCGGGAAGCTCATGGTCGCCCCGTAGGGTCGCCGATAGGTGCTCAGGCGAGGGGCCGGCGCGCTCGACCTGGGAGGACGACCGTCGCCGTCCCATCGAGGACGTGTGGAGAGCCTTCGCGTTCCAGCCAAATGTCACAATCTGCGAGTCTTCCGCCATCTACCTCTCTGATAGCCATGACGACGCCGCGTGCCGTGATGCGGTCACCGTCAAATATGGCCTGTGGGAACGTCATGAAGATGCGGCGGATGGAGGTTGGGCCGGCCCATTCGTGCAGCATGTTCACCATGTAGCTCAAACCAAGCGGTCCCTGGTTGATCGTGCGCTCTCCCCAGCCACGGGCGGCGACGACGGACCGATCCCAGTGGACCGGATTCGGGTCGCGCAGGATCGCGGCCATCGTCCGCATGCGGGCGGCACTCACGCTCTTCATGACCCATGCGGGAATCTCGTCTCCAACGGAAGCGTTCATGCTCAAGACCTCCGATAGAGCCACGTAATAGTCGAAATCGCGCTCGGCCGGCCATCCGCCTCGGCGAGTTCAAAACGAAACTGGACCCGGTCCCAGGTCCCGCGCTCGGATGTTCGCCGGTCCGCTTCTGTCATGTTCATCGCGGTGTCCTGGAGCGGGCGGCGGGAATCGAACCCGCGTAACCTGCTTGGAAGGCAGGAGCCCTACCATTGTGCGACGCCCGCGCTCCTTCGCCAGTATACCTCGGTGAGTGATCCGTGATGAGGTCCTGCTCCAGTAGTCATCTGCCGCGTGCTGGTGGCATGATGCGCGCCATGAGGACATTCATACTCTTCGTGGCGCTTGTGGCGGCAGCCGTGACTTCCCAGAGTGCCGCCGGAACCGTTGACGCGTCTCATGGCGGCGTCACCTACCTTGTCGAGGGCTCGCCCGCCCGTCCCTTCATCTACGTGGTCTGGCACTCGACGGACCGCGACGGCTTCTGTGATGCCTCGCTCGTGGGCGCCGTCAGCCTCCACCCTCACCTCGACATGCCCGTCGACTTCCTCATCGATGGCGGCGACGGTGTGATCATCGAAACCAGCGGCAGCGGCGGCGGGCTCCCCGCGAATCCACGCGGCGCGGCGGCAGTGCGTACCTTCTCGACGGCACGAAACGCCCTCAGCGCAGCGCCCGTCCGCGCCTTTCCGCCTTCGCGCCCCGGCGTGAGCGACGAATGCCAGGCCTGGGTGAAGGTAGCGCAGAGCATCCCCGGGCCTCTAAACATCCTCGTCGTCGGGCACACGCCCGAAGGCGACCTTGCGACCGACGTCCTGATCGACTCGCGGCAGCGCGAGACGCGCACCCTGAACTTCCGTTGGACGCTCGTCACCTGGGACGGGACGGACGGGGTCGACCCGGCCACCGCGCTGGGCGACCAACTCCGTCCGCAGGTCACCGCGCTCTACGGCTGGGACGCCGACGCCCAACGGTGGCTCGGCTACTTCGGCCCCGGAGCCCCGGCGGGAGCGAACGACCTGTCCGCGTTGCGGACGGGGGAGGCCTACTGGGTCGCCATCCGCGGGCCGAACCCGGCGTCGTGGAGCCCGCGTTAGCAGCGGACCCGTAACGACAAGATTAATGAATGCAGGCGCCATCAGGCAGGCTCGCTCCGCGGGTGCCTGTGCGCGTGACGGACAGCGATCACAGAGACGTGGTGGGGGTGCTCGAGTTCGGGGTGCGGCCGTCGGCGTGAGCGGGGAGTTGAGGCGTTGATCAGGACCCAGTACGGGTGAGCATCGGAGGCTTCTAACAGGTCGCCGCCCGTCCACGGACTCCCTCGCACATCGGTCAGGGCGCCGCGGCCTTGCCCTCAATCACGAAGAAGGGCGATTCGGTGGGAGTCGTCCCCAGGAGTTCGAAGCCACCGTCGGCGAAGACCGTCTGCCACTCGTCAAGGCGTCGTTCTCGTCCGCCCGTTCCGACCAGCATGTTCAGGTCGCCGAACGCGATGGTTTGAGCCGGGTCCGAATCGCCGACGATCTGCTCAACCACGACAAGCCTCGCCTGGGGCGCCATCGCCTTGCGCACATTTCTCAGGATGCGTGCGCAGTCTTCGTCCGGGCAGTCGTGCAAGACGGACTTGACGACGTAGGCGTCACCGCCCCCGGGGACGCCGTCGAAGTAGCTCCCAGCGGCCGTCTCACAACGAGACTCCAGGCCCGCAGCAGCGATGACCGACTCTGCGTCCTTGACGACGTGCGGCAGGTCGAAAACGACGCCCCGTGGCCCCGTATTCGCACGAAGGATCTCGGTCAAGAAAGAACCGTCGGCGCCGCCCACGTCGACGACCTTCCCGAATCGGCCGAAATCATAGGCCGAGAGCACTGCCCCGACGACGGTTCGGGAGAGTGACGACATCGCGAGACTAAATACGGAAACTTCCTCGGGCAGGCCGGCGCGGTACTCCCAGGTGCTCATGTTGTGCAGGTGCCGATATGCGTCCTCGCCCGAACGCACGCAGTGCAAGAGGTCGCCCCAGGCCTCCCGGTGGTACGGGCGCCCGACGAATAGAGGCCATCCCCGCATGGAACGCGGGTGGTCGGAGCGCAGCAGTTCGGACATTGGCGTAGCAACGAAGCGGTGGCCATGCGTTTCCCGGAAGATCCCGACCGTCGCGAGCGCGCGGAGCAGACGATAAAGCGACTCCGAGTTTGCTTCCACGAGTCGCCCCAGTTCTTCCGCCGACCGAGGATCGTTAGCGATGAGGTCCGCGAGCTTGAGGGTCGCCGCGACGTGGATCGCCTGGGTCACCTGGTAACCATTTGTCAGTCGGATGAGCGTAACCGCTGGCTGTTCTTCTATTTCCGGCATGCGAGCCTCCTGCGCAGAGTATAGGGAGCAACGTCAAGGCATTCCGAGCCGACCCAATGGGCGGGTAGTGTGGGGAACAGCGGCTCGGAACGGTGAGAGGCAGGCGATGCGCGCGCCAACCGTTACGGAGGACGGGCCGCCGACCCGAGAGCCAAACGCCGTGGCTTCCACTCCCCGGTTCTGTCGGGAGGGACGCGAGGAGCCGGACGGCCAGCCGCTCCCGGTCTGCTGCGGGCAATGCCATCGCATTGTCGAGAAGCCCATCGATGCTCATTCGCGACTCCTGACGTCCAGTTTAGCAGGCGGGTGACGGTTGCCGGAACAGAGTCGCACTACTCCCGCGGCCAGGGACGGCCGCGACTCCTTGAGCGATGCCAACGGCCAACGCCCAACGGCCTTTTACCCCGCCGCCGCCACTGCCTTGCGCGCGGCGTCACCAAGGTCGCTCGCGCGGATCACGTCGATGCCCGAATCGGCAATGAGCTTCTCGCCCTCCGCCAGGTTCGTGCCGACGAGGCGCATCACGATCGGGACGGTGATGTTGAGTTGCTGCTTCGCGTTGATCACGCCCTGGGCGATGATATCGACGCGCGCCATGCCGCCGAAGATGTTCACGAGGATCGCCTTCACGCTCGGGTCCGCCGTGATTACCTGCATCGCGCTGACCACCCGCTGAGGGTCGTTCACCGTGCCAATGTCGAGGAAGTTCGCCGGCTCGCCGCCCGCGAGCTTGATCGTGTCCATCGTCGCCATAGCGAGGCCGGCGCCGTTGACGATGCAGCCGATGTTCCCTTCGAGCTTGATGAAGTTCGCCACGCCGAGGTCCTGGGCGAGCACCTCGAGCGGGTCTTCCTCGTCCTTGTCGCGCAGCGCTTCGAGGTCCTTCTGGCGGTAAAGCGCGTTGTCGTCGATCGTCAGCTTGGCATCGACGGCGACGACGCGGCCGTCATCGAGGAGGGCGAGCGGGTTGATCTCGACGAGGCTGGCGTCGGTCGCGAGCGCAGTCTTGTAGAGCGCCTCGGCGAGCTTCGCCAGCTGATCGGCCTGGTCGCCGGTGAAGCCCAGACGCGCCGCGAGCGTGCGGCCGACGTACGGCTCCCAGCCGGATGACGGGTTCACGGGCATGCGGATGATCGCGTCCGGCGTGGTCGCGGCGACGTGTTCGATCTCCTGCCCGCCCTCGGCCGAGGCGATGATCAGGTGGCCGCCGACGCCACCATCGACGAGGATGGAAAGGTAGTACTCCTTCTTGATGTCGGCCTGTTCGGCGACGAGCACGTTCTTCACGAGCTTGCCTTCGGGGCCGGTCTGGATGGAGACGAGGTATTTGCCCAGGATCGCCGACGCGGCGGCCTCGGCTTCAGCGGAGGTGTCGGCCAGCCTCACGCCGCCGACGCGCGCGCCACGCACCTGGCCGGAGTTGTTGGCGCCATCGGTCGTCAGCGTCTTGAACATCGCGGCCGTTTCGTCCTGGCCGACGAGGCGGCCCTTGCCACGGCCGCCAGCGTGGATCTGCGCCTTCACCACGACCCTGCCGCCGAGTCCATCGGCGATCATGCGCGCCTCGGCCGGCGTCCTTGCGACGCTTCCGCGGGTGGTGGCGACGCCGTTGGCGGCCAGCAGGTCGCGGGCCTGGTATTCGTGCAGTTTCATCGTGTGCGGCTCCGGGTGCGTGGTGGAGTGATTATGCGGGCTTCGGAGTTAGAGATTAGCGGACGCACGGTCCCTGTTGGCGGACCCCTGAAAAGAGGCCCGGATTCGTGCCGCTGCAGGCGCTCACTCACGTTCGCGGTACGGATCTAGCGTGCTGACCTCGAATCGCGCGACAGTCTGGCATATAGTCCGCTTTGCGGCGGTTGGCCGCGGGAGGTGTGCGATGGCTGAGACGAAGACGGTGGCGGTCGCGCCCGCGGGCGTGAGCCATCTCGTGTTGAACGTGCGCGATATCGAGGCTTCGCACCGCTTCTGGACCGAGGCCATGGGCTTCAAGCAGGTCGGCGCCCTCAAGCAGGGCATGACCATGCGCTTCTACTCTGGCGGTGGCGAAGGCCACCATCACGACCTCGCGCTCGCGCAGGTGCGTCAGCCTGAGGAGCTGGGCGCGCCCGACCAGTGGTCGATGGCGCCGCAGCGCTCAGGCCTGAACCACGTCGCGATCGGCTACCCGAGCCGCGAAGACTGGCTCGCGCAGGTCGCCCATCTTCAGGCGATCGGCGTGCCCTTCCATGTGCGCGGCGAACACGGCATGTCGCACAGCGTCTACGTCTCCGACCCCGATGGACACGGCATCGAGGTGCTCTACGACCTCCCTCAGGAGGTCTGGGAAGGCGATCTGGACGGCGCGCTCAACTACTTCAAGCCGCTCCCCAAAGAGGGCGAAGAAGCGCTCGTCGACAACACGGACTACAAGGTGTTCGCGCCGGTGGGGTAGCCGCGGCGCACCGCCGCCGGGGCGAACACCGGAGGCCGACGCAAGCCTTAAATCGGCGGGTCGCTCTCAGCCCGGTTCGTAACGGTGGTATCCGTGGCTGCGTCTGGCTACGAGCTTCAGTCCGTGGGCACAGCGGCCCACGGCTACCAGAGCGTGCGCACGCTCGCGGTTAGTCGCCGAGGAGGGTGGTGTAGCCGAGCGCTACCACATCCTCGACATACTGGCTCCGCCAGCCGGGATCGGGGATGGGCGTGTTCCGTTCCCGGAACCAGCGGTGCATCTGCATGTATTCCTCTTCGAGGCGGACGCGCCAGGAGTCTTCTTCCTTGAAGAGTTCAGGGTCCACCTCGTCGAGCCGCTTCTGCATGTCGTCCCATTCGACCTCGGCGTCCTCTTTCCAGTAGGTCGCCAAATAGTCGATCGACTCTTCGAGGTTGTGCCGGCATTCGTCCATGATCAGCGACATCATGCCCACTTCGTCCATCATCGAGCCGTTGACGCGGAACTTCGCCGCGCACGTCTCGCAGACGATGACGAGCTTGCGGGCGTCGCAGTCGGTCTTGTCGACACAGTCCTTACAGCGGTCGGCGAACTCGGCGGCTTCGACGACGCGCGTATAGCCGACGATCATCTGGTCGCCGATTGCGCCGCAGGATTGGCAGATCATCGTCCCGGAGAGGATCTCATTGATCGCCTTGTTCCAGTCGACTTCGGCCATGGTTCCCCTCCCCGGTCGCACGCGCGGCCTACAGGTCAACAGTATACCAGCCCGCTTGCCCCGGCATTTCCTCGATACCAACCGTTAACCGGCGGATGTTCGTGGCGCCGGCGTCGCGCAGCACAGCCTGCAGCCGCCCGCTCACCCACTCAGAGATGCGTTCGGCGGTCGAGTTGTCGATCGGCAGAGCGATCACGTCGGACTTCGGCAGTATGTAAACGCGCGGCCCGAAGGAGATACGCCAGGTGTCCGCGAGCTCTTCGATGGCGAGGTGGCGGGAGTCACGCTGGAGGATGAAGTGATGGTCCAGTTCCTCCGCGATCGCTCGCGTCGCGCGCTTGAGCGATCCGAAGTCCCAGACCCACGAGTCTTCGGTAAGCTCACCCTCAATCTCGACGGTGATGTCGTAGTTATGTCCGTGGAGCGGTTCGCAGTCGCCCGCGAAAGTCGCCATATGCGCGGCGGCGAATCGAAGCCGGTTGCGTTCGACGTGGACCTTGCGTGTGGGCATAGAAAACAGTGTCGAGCGGGAGCGGGCCAGGCGCCACAACCTTCGGACGGGGGCCCTCTCGACAAACCCGGCGGAACGGCTCCCGTGGCCTGTTGCCGGGCCGTCGCGCACTATGTGCGAGCGTTCTTCGCGCGTGGAGAGGCGATCGTGCCCATCATCGTCGTCACTGCGGAAGACCAGGGCGCTGGCAAGACCGGCGTCGCTGCAGCGATTGCGCGCCACTACGCGTTCCAGGGCCGCCCGGTCACCCTCGCCCGCCTGGCGGACGACAGCCCGCGTTCAAACGCTGGGCGGGACGCGGGCTATTTCGGCTCCCTCTTCTTCGCTCCCGGCAGCGCTACGGCGCCGCTCGCCCTCGAGGATATCCGCGATCCGGGGGATGCGATCCTCGTCGTGGAGGCGCCCCTGCCTGCCGCCGCCATTCCGGGCGCGAAGATCGTCGCTGTGTCACGCTCGGTTCCCGCCGGCGCTCCGCTGCTGGCGCTCTCGCCGGCAGCGCTGGTGATCACTCGCGCCCCCGGCGTCGCCGGCGTCTCGACGGTCGCCGCGGAGGGCAAGCCACCGGTCATAAGCATTGGCGAGGACCGAACCTTGAACGGTTTCACGGCGCGTGAGGCGCAAGCGCTTCTCCACGCCGACGTGCTCGTCCAGGGCGACGACGATGGCGCGACCTGCGACCACCTCGTCGTGTCGCCGATTGCTTCGGACGCGGGCCAGCCGTACTTCCGCCGTTTCGCCAGCAAAGCCGTCGTCGCGAGGTTCGATAAAACCGACATGCACCTCGCCGCAATGCAGTCCGACCCGGCGTTCCTCATCCTGACGGGCGGCAGGCGCCCCTCCGACTACCTCTTCGACGCGGCCTCGGCGAAGGGCATCACCGTGCTGCTGTCGCGCACCGACACGGAGAACACGGTGATCGCGCTCGAACGGATCTATGAGCGGACGAGCTTTTCGGGCGAACGGAAGCTCGAGCGGATGGCCGAGCTTCTCGCCGGCAGCGGCCTCTACGAGGCCATCCGGTAGCCGCGCCGCACTGCCGGCGCTGATGGTCGAGAGCCCGGCGAGCACGGACCCGCTGCTTTCGAACCGCGCACGTAAGCAAGCGGGTTGTATCCACCAGATGGCTGCCAGGGTGTTTCCTGGCTGCCGATGAGTTTGCTGAAAATCGGTTCGTAACCGTCGCGGTTCAGACCGGCTCAGCCCCTCGGGACTGTCCGCCCGAACCGCGCGCGACGGTCAGCCACCCGGCCACACCCTTTCCGCTTCCGGTTCGCCGTGTTCTCGGATACGGTAGCCGAAGAGCGGCAGACAAAACGGAGTAAACATGACCCAACGTATCGATGGCCGCCGCGCCGATGAGCTGCGGCCTGTGAAAATCACCCCAAACGTCCTCGACTACGCCGAGGGCAGCTGCATCATCGAGGCGGGCCGCACGCGCGTACTCTGCGCCGCCAGCGTCGAAGAGAAACAGCCCGGCTTCCTGCGAGGCACCCAGAGCGGCTGGGTCACGGCCGAGTACTCGATGCTGCCGCGCGCGACTCACACCCGCAGCCAGCGTGAGGTCGAACGCGGGCGTCCCGGGGGCCGAACGCAGGAGATCCAGCGGCTCGTCGGCCGCTCGCTGCGCGGCGTGGTCAACATGGAGCTGCTTGGGCCGCGGACGATCACCATCGACTGCGATGTGCTCCAGGCGGACGCAGGCACACGGACGGCTTCGGTCACGGGTGGTTATGTAGCTCTCCAGCTTGCGATGAAGAAGCTCGTCGAATCGAAGTCGATCGCGCCCCACACGGTTCGGCCGGCGGTCGCGGCCGTCTCCGTTGGCATCATCAAGGGCATCCCCATGCTCGATCTCTGCTACGAGGAAGACTCGACCGCGGATGTCGACTTCAACGTCGTCATGACCGGCTCGGACGAGTTCGTCGAGGTGCAGGGGACGGCCGAGCATCGCCCCTTCAACCGAGCGTCGATGGATGCGCTGCTCGACCTCGCGCGCGAGGGTATCGAGAAGCTGTTCGCACTGCAGCGCGAGGCCCTCGCCTCGGCCGGCTACCCCACGTAGTGGCCGAGGAACGTGCCCCCGAGGATGTGGAGGTGCCCGTGCTCCTGGCTCTGCATCGCGTCGTAGCCAAAGTTCGAAGTGAGGCGGAAGCCTCCGGGGCACATCTTGCGGCCGATTTCGGCGGCCACCCGTCCGACGTGTCCCATATCTTCCCAGAGTTCAGACTGCGTCTTGTGCTCCTTCGTCATGGCGAGGAGCATCACCGGCACCCAGCGGAGGAGGTTCTGGATGACGATAATCTCGTCGTCTTCGTACACAATGTTCGCGGGTTCCTTGCGGGCGACGATGTTGCAGAAGACGCAATAGGAGTGCATAAGCTGTTGGCGATTCTAGGGTCGGCCGGTGGCCCGAACAAACGAAAGAAGGCGGCCTGATGCCCCAGATCCTTCCGTTTCGCGGGCTGCGCTATACCTCTGTTGCGGGCGACCTTGCCTCGCTGCTCGCGCCGCCGTTCGACGTGATCTCCGCGGCGCAACAGCAGGAGTTGCTTGCCCGCAGCCCCTACAACGCCGTCCGCGTCGAACTCGCTGAAGGCGGCGAAGAGCGATATGCGGCGGTCGCGGAGCTGATCCGCGGCTGGGAAGACGTCAACCTCCTCGGCCGCGACGACATCCCGATGCTGTACGTCTACGAGCAGGAGTTCACGGAACAGGGCACGGCGTACCGGCGACGCGCGCTCCTCGCCGAAGTGGAAGCCCAGCCCTGGGAGGAGGGCGCGGTGAAGCCGCACGAGTTCACCGCCTCGGCCGCAAAAGAAGATCGGCTCAAGCTGTTGGAAGCGACGAAAACCCAGTTCAGCCCGATCTTCATGCTCGCGCGCGACCGCGCGGGCCAGCTGCGTCAGTTCCTCGACGAGACTATGGCCTCGCGCCCTCCGGATATCGACGCGACCACGCCTGAAGGCGACGCCCATCGCCTCTGGCTGGTCGAAGCGGGCCGGCTGGAAATGCGCCGCCTCGCGCCCCTGCTCTCCGAGAGCTTCACGATCGCGGACGGCCACCACCGCTATGAGACGGCCGTCACATACAAGCTGCGCCAGCTCGAATCCGGCCGCCAGCTCGAACGCGACCACCCCGCCCGGTTCGCGATGGCGGCGATCGTCGCGGCCGACGATCCTGGGCTCGTCATTCGGCCGTTCCACCGCATCGTACCTCGCCCCGCGCCCGACGACTGGCTTCTGACCCTGGGCGAGTTCTTCATCATCGAGCCCGTGATCGGCGACACGAGCCCCGAAGCGCTCGAGGCGCTCCTCCAGCACCACCGCGGCTGCGTCATCGCGCTCGGCCTGGAGGCGGGCCTCGCGCACTGGCTCGTGCCGCTGGATACCTCAGTGGCGACGACGCTCGCCCCCGGCGGCCACAGCGAGGCCTGGGCGAAGCTCGACGCGAACGTCCTCCGCTACGGCATCCTCTCGCCCCTCTGGGGCTTTGATGACGACGACCTGAAGGCGGGCGCGGTGGAGTACACGCACCTCGCGAGCGTCGTGGCGGAGCGGGTCGCGGCGGGCGAAGCCTGCGGCTTCCTGCTCGCTCCGGTCTCGGTCCACGACGTGATCGCGCTCGCGGACGAAGGGGAGCGCATGCCCCAGAAGAGCACCTTCTTCCATCCTAAGCTCGGCACAGGGCTCGTCTTCCACCCACTCGAACCATGAGCCGGGGCGGTATACTGGAGTGACGATGGCTGTCCGCGAGCTCCGCGCCTCACCGCAAATGCCCGCCCTCGAATCGGGTATGCGCCTGAGCGTGGACGAGTTCGACCGCCGGTACGAGCTGCGGTCCGATATCAAAAAGGCCGAGCTCGTCCAGGGGGTCGTCTACGTGAGTTCACCAGTCCGGATCGATGAGCACGCCGAGCCAGATAACTTGATGAACGCGTGGGTGGGCAGTTACGCAATCTCGCATCCTGGCGTCCGAGCCGCCGCGAACGGTACTGTCCACCTTTCGCCGAACGACCGCGTGCAGCCGGATGCGATGCTCTGGAAGACCGAAGGCGGCACCGCCCAGATTCCAGCTGACCACTACATGCGCGGCGCGCCGGAACTCGCCGTCGAGATCGCCGCCTCGTCCGCCTCGTATGACCTGAACACGAAAAAGGACTCCTATCGCCGCGCAGGTGTTCAAGAGTACGTGGTCTGGGTGACGGAGGAGGACCTGATCCACTGGTTCGCGCTCGAAGGCGGGCGCTACGTCGAGCTCGTTCCGGACGCCGACGGCTGGACCGAGAGCCGTGTCTTCCCCGGCCTGCGGGTCCACATCGAACGCCTGCTGGACGGCGACGCCACGGTGATCCTGCCGGGCGCGGTGTGAGGCGGGAGGCTGCGATGCTCGTTCGGCTCGCAATCCTCGGACTGATCCTCACCGCGGTCGGGGCGGCGATCATCTACACCTGGTGGCAGGACGAGGATGCGCCGCTCGCGACCCTTCGGGACGGCTCCGGCCTGCTCCTCTTCACAGGGACCGCGGACGAGGTGGTCGCGGCTGCGTCGCGCGAAATCGGATTTACGGTCCATCCGATCCGCCAGCCCGACTACGCGCTCGTTGGCATTCAACTGCAGCCGCATCCAGCAGAGGTCCCGCATGGCCTCGACATGGTCACCCTCGCATACGAAACGAAGCTAACGCGAGGGAAGCCAGGACGCGGAGCCGTCGAAGTCTACCAGGCGCCGGTCGTTTTCGACTCCCCGATGAACGGACCGTTCGGGGGAGAAACCCGAACCCGTGGAACTCGGCGTGCCCGGCGGACGCGCGGTGAAGATCCCGTTCGATGGCGGCCGCCTTGGGTACACCGTCTGGGGCTTGGATCACACCAGCCACGTCATCTTCAACGGCCCGCAACCGAGCGAAGAGGCTGTACTCGAGGCGCTCCGGAGCCTCGCGCGGTAAGCCAGCCACGCGTTGCCTACTGCGCCGAACCGGTTGGGTGTTCCCGAATGGATGGGGGCGTTCTTCGCCTGGTGCGAGAGGAACTGCGAACTCCTTGATGAATGGTAGCGGAGACGGGCATCCGCGCCCGCCGCTTCCCGAGTCACCTGGCCGCCGGCTGCGGCGCGAGCTGCTACCATGATCTCTGAAGACTCCCACTGGGGCGCCGACATGCCAACTGCAAAAGAACGCATCAAACAGATGGTCGATGAATTGCCCGAACCGGCAGCGCTGGAGGTCGAACGGATGCTCCGGTCCCTGGCCGCGACCAATAACGCGGACGCGTGGCAGACGTTCGCGTCGGCCGCGTTCGCCTCGTGGTTCGAGGAGGGCGAGTACCAGTATCCGGACGAACCGTTGGGGAAGAGCGCTTGATCTCAGGTGATGTCGTCCTCGCCCGAATACCCCTCGGTTCGGTGGTCGATGCGAAGCCGCGGCCCGCGCTCGTCGTCGCGGCTCTGCGGTCGCTCACGCCGACCGTCTTGCTCTGCGGCATCTCGTCCCGCGTAGACGCGAGCATCGAAGGCTGGGACGTGGTCGTTGACGCAAGCCATCCCGACTTCGCGGCTTCCGGACTCCACGTGCCTTCCGCCATACGCCCCTCGTGGCTCGTCACCTTCCCGGATAACGACCTGCGCAAGCTCGGCCGCGTCGGCGACGACACGCTGCGGACAGTGCGGAGTCGGCTCATCAGCGCCCTGCAGGAGCCCACCCAACGACCAACTTGAGCACCTGCTGGACGGCGACGCCACGGTAATCCTGCCGGGCGATCCGTAAGCTTCGCGCCGAGCGGAAAACCGGCCGCGGGCCGATGGC
>JAYUAG010000060.1:0-6103 GCA_043741475.1 Thermoflexaceae bacterium
AACTCAGCTATCTCAACATTCCGCAGATCATCAGTGCCGCGTATCTCACGGGGGCGGAAGCGATTCATCCGGGTTATGGATTCCTCTCGGAAAATGCCGGTTTCGCGCGCACCTGCGCGGGCGCCGGCGTGGTGTTCATCGGCCCGAGCCCCGAAGCGATCGCCGCCATGGGCGACAAGCTGGAGGCGAAGCGGCTCATGGAAGGCGCGGGGGTGCCGATCCTTCAGGGCGTCGAACTGGACGCGGACGCGGACACACAGTCCCTTGGCCTCCATGCGCGGACGATCGGTTTCCCCGTGCTCGTCAAGGCGGCGGGCGGTGGCGGCGGACGGGGCATGCGCATCGTCCGCGACCCCGCGCAGCTCGTGAACGCAGTCGCCAGCGCCCGGCGCGAAGCGCAGAGCGCCTTCGGCAACGGCACGGTCTTCCTCGAACGCTACCTGGAGCGCGCCCGCCACATCGAGGTCCAGGTCTTCGGCGATAGTCACGGCAACCTCGTCCACCTGTTCGAGCGCGAGTGCTCGATCCAGCGTCGCCACCAGAAGATCATCGAAGAGGCGCCCTCGTCCGCCGTCTCCGCGGAGCTACGAGAGCGCCTGGGCGCGGCAGCGATCGCCGCCGCCCGCACCGTGGCCTACGACAACGCCGGCACGGTCGAGTTCCTCCTCGAGGAAGGCACAGGCGACTTCTTCTTCCTCGAGATGAACACCCGCCTGCAGGTAGAGCACCCCGTGACCGAGTCGATCACCGGGCTCGACCTCGTGCGCGAACAGCTCCGCGTCGCCGAGGGCCACCCGCTCTCCTTCCGCCAGGAAGACCTGCGCATCAACGGTCACGCGATCGAGGCCCGGCTCTACGCCGAGGACCCGGCGAAGGACTTCCTCCCCGCGCCGGGCCGGCTGCTCGCTTTCGAACCGCCGTCCGCGATCCCGGTGCGCTGGGATTCGGGCGTCGAGAGCGGCTCGGAGGTCTCGGTCTATTTCGACCCCATGCTCGCCAAGGCGGTCGCGCACGCGCCCACGCGCGAAGAAGCCGCCCTCAAGTTGGCCGCCGCGCTCGAAGGGTTGCGCCAGCCGGGCCTTGTCACCAACCGGGATTTCCTCGTGAACGTCCTCCGCAGCGACGCGTTTCGCGCAGGCGACACGACCACCGACTTCATCGAGCGCGTGAACCCGCCCCGCGACCGCCGCCCGACGCAGGACGAACTCGCGACGGGAGCGATCGCGGCGGCACTCGCCGGGCAGTTCGCGCGCCTGAGTGAGGCCGGCATCCTCCGCACCATCGCGAGCGGCTGGCGCAACAACCCGAGCCAGCATCAGCGCACGGCGTTCGTGTGCGGCGACGTGCCGCTCACGGTCGAGTACCGCGCCCTCGCCGGCGACCGTTTCGACGTCCGCATCGGCGAAGCTCAGCAAACCGTCCGCGTTCGCTCACAGTCGGCGGACGCGCTGGATATCGAGATCGACGGCCTGCGCAAGCGCGTGGCTATCCTCCACGACGGCGACCGCTGGTTCACCCACGACGGCCGCGCTGAACTCACGCTGGTCGAACAGCCGCGCTTCCCCGAGCCCACCGGCGAAGGGCGCGGCGGCGGCTACGAGGCGCCGATGCCCGGCAAGGTCGTCGCGATCCATGTCGCGCCCGGCGACCATGTGAAGGAGGGCCAACTCCTTCTGATCGTCGAGGCGATGAAGATGGAACACCACATCAGCTGTCTGAAGGCGGGTACCGTCACCGAGGTGCGGGTCACGCCGGGGCAGCAGGTCGACGGCGGCGCCGTGCTCGTCGTCGTTGAGGGTGAAAGTGAGGAGGCGAAGCCATGACCGACGCGTTTCAACAGGTGGTCGAAGATCTCGCGGCCGAACACGCCGCGCTCGCCGCCGTGCTCGCAGAGATCCCGTTCGAGCGCTGGGAGAAGGCCACGCACGCCCCCGGCTGGGCCGTCCGCGACCAGGTGACGCACCTCGCCTACTTCGACGAAGCAGCCATGACCGCGATCGCCGACCCGGAGAAGTTCGAGGCCGACGCCCGGCGTGCGAACGCGGAAGCCTCGACTGGCGGCGACCCAGCCTACCTCGTCGAGGCGCGCAAGCGCCCGGCGAACGAGATCCTCGGGTGGTGGCGCGACGCGAGCAGCCGCCTCGTCGAACAGTCCCGCACGCTGGATGCCTCGCGCCGCATGCCCTGGTACGGTCCGCCGATGGCCGCCACCTCGTTCGTGACGGCGCGCCTGATGGAGTGCTGGTCGCACGGGCTGGATGTGGTGGATGTCGCGGGCGTCACGCGCGAGCCCACCGACCGGCTGCGCCACGTCGCCTTTCTCGGCGTGCGCACGCGCAACTTCTCCTACGTCACGCGCGGCCTCGAGCCGAACAGCGAGCCCGTGCGCGTCGAGTTGCTCGCGCCCTCGGGCGAACTCTGGGTCTTCGGCGAACCGGGCGCCGAGAATCGCATCCAGGGCCCGGCCGCCGACTTCTGCGGCGTCGTCACGCAGCGCCGCCACGTTGCCGACACGGAACTCCGGGTCACGGGCGCGGCTGCAGAGGAGTGGATGCGCTACGCCCAGGCGTTCGCCGGACCTCCGGGCGAGGGCCGCAAGCCCGGTCAGTTCCCGAAGGCGCACCCATGAGTTCCGCACCGCGATGAACTCGATTCGGAACCGTCTGCTCGGCCTGCTTGCCTTCCTTGTCGACGGGTTATTCTTCGCCGTCTGGCTGCTGGTGAATTCCGGCGTCGAGAAAGTCAGGGCACTGGTCGACCCGCATGACGTGGACCTGGTGTTGTTTCCGCGCCTTTCAGGTAGTGTTCGGCCTTGCGAGCCTGTTTCCGGTCTTCTGGGATCTCTTGGAGGACATGCGTAGTAAGATGGGGCGAGGAGACGACGATGACGACTAACTCGAGGTTGCCAACTCAACGAGCTGACGCCGTGCGCATCTACTGGCGGCGGCTTCAGCGCTTTGCGGTATGGATCGTAGGGAGCGCAGTTGTTTTTGGTTTGCCGCTCGCGCTCATCGCAGCCACGTCGCGTCTCGACAGCTGGCCGATCGCTGGAGTTGCGATCGGTTCGGCCGCCATTCTCATCGTCATCGCGGCATCCGCCGTGCCGTGGCGCTCGGTACGGCGTGCGGCCGCCCGACAACTTCGCTCGCCTTCGACCAGCCAGTCAGATGCGACCGTGCACCGGCATGGCTGAGGGGGAACTGGTCCATCTCGACTTCGACGGCGGTGTCGCGACGATCACGCTCGATTCGCCCACGAACCGCAACGCGCTGTCCTCTCGCCTGACGGCGGAGCTTGAGGCGCACCTCGCGACGGGGCTCGCCGACGAGCGCGCTCGCGTGATCGTCCTCACGGGCGCGGGCACGGTGTTCTGCTCGGGCGCCGACCTTAAGGAACAGCGTTTCCGCAACGAGTCTGGGACGGCGGCCTCCGGCGTGACCGGCACAGGCGGCGGTGGGCTCCCCGGCATCATGACCACGATGCGGGAGTCGCCGAAGCCGGTCATCGGCCGCATCAACGGCGCCGCGCGGGCGGGCGGTCTGGGCCTGGTGGCGGCCTGCGACATCGTCGTCGCGGTCGATACGGCGACGTTCGGCTTCAGCGAAGTGCGGCTCGGCGTCATCCCGGCGGTTATCTCCGTGGTCTGCATCCCGAAGTTGGGCGAGGCGCGCTCGATGGAACTGTTCCTCACAGGCGAGCCGTTCAGTGCGACCCAGGCCGAGGCGTGGGGCCTGGTGAACCGTGCCGTCCCGGCGACGGAACTCGATGGCGCGGTCGCCGGTTACGTGACGAGCCTCCTGAAGGGAGCGCCGGGCGCCCTCGGTGGCGCGAAAGACCTGATCCGGCGCGTGCCCACGATGTCGCTGGCGGAAGGCTTCGCCTGGGCCTCGGCCGAGTCTGGCCGCTACTTCGGCTCGGAAGAGGCGCTCGAAGGGATGACCGCCTTCGCCGAGAAGCGTCCCCCGCGCTGGGCCGCGCCGGGCTGACCGGCCGCCTGCGTGACTGGTACACTGAGGCCATGGCGATCCGCGAACGGCAAACCGTCGTCCTCCCCGAACTGCGCACGGGCATGCGCCTCTCCGCGGACGAGTTCGACCGCCGCTACGACCTGCGGCACGACATCAAGAAGGCCGAACTCGTGCAAGGAGTGGTGTACGTGGCGTCTCCCGTCAGCGTTGGTAAACATGGAATCCCCGACAGCGGGCTGAGCACCTGGATTGGAGCTTTCGCCGCCACCCGCACCGGGGTGGCCGCCTGCAACAACGGCTCGACGCGGCTGGGTGACGACCGCGTCCAGCCCGACTCGATGCTGTTCAAGACGGCCGGTGGGTCGTCCTCGATCGGCGACGATGATTACCTCTATGGCGCGCCCGAACTGGCCGTCGAAGTCACGTCCTCGTCCCGCGCCTACGACATGACGACGAAACGCGAGTCGTACCGGCGCGCCGGCGTCCAGGAATACGTCGTCTGGCTGACGCGCGAGCGGCGCATCCTCTGGCTCTCGCTCGAACAGGGTGACTACATCCCGTTGCTGCCCAACGAGGACGGCTGGACGTATAGCAAGGTCTTCCCCGGTCTGCGCCTCCACATCGCCCGGCTGCTGGCGGGTGATACGTCCGTGATCCTGCCGGGCGCTTCGTGACGCCTTAGAACCGCACCAGCCGCACGTTGTGGATCCCGTCAATCGACCCGATTTCTCCGAGCTGTGCGTCCGTCGGGCACTCGTCGATGGCGATCAGCATCAACGCTCGCTCGCGGCGGCCTCGGCGGCCCACCTGCATCGAGCGGATGTTGATATCGTGCTTGCCCAGGAGCGTGCCCACGCGGCCGATCATTCCGGGCCGGTCTTCGTTGTCACACGCGAGCAGGAAGGCGCCTGCCTCGGGCACAAGGTCCACATCGAGCCCGTTGATCGTGACGATGTGCGGCTGGCCGTGCTCGACCGTGCCGCCGACCGTGACCTCTGCCTCCGAGGTCATGACGCGGACATCGATGAGGTTGAGGAAGACCTCGTGCGTCGGGCGGAGGCGCTCATCGATGTTCCAGCCGCGCCCCTGGGCGATCAGGCTCGCGTTGACGATGTTCACGTTCTCGACGCTGATCGGCTTGAGGAGGCCGCGGATGACCGAGGCGCGGAGCGGCGTGACGTCGTGCTCCGCGATCTCCCCGTAGTAGTCGATCGCGATCGAAGCGAGCTTGCCCGTAGCGAGCTGCGTCGCGATCGAGCCCACCGCCTCCGCGACCGGCATATACGGCCCCACCACTTTGAGCGTCTCGGGCACGAGCATCGGCGCGTTGACGGCGTAGCGCGCCGGGCGCCCGGCGAGCACGTCCACGATCTGTTCGGCAACATCGATCGCCACGCGCTCCTGCGCCTCGGCCGTTGAAGCGCCGAGGTGAGGCGTAATGATGATGCGCGGGTCGTGGAGCAGGGGGTTGTCGGGCTTCGGCGGTTCTTCGGTGAAGACGTCGATAGCCGCGCCGCCGACATGGCCCGATGTGACCGCGTCGGCAAGCGCCTGCTCGTCGATAATCCCGCCGCGCGCGACGTTGATCAGGCGCACGCCCGTCTTCATGCGCGCGATCTCGGGCGCGTTAATCAGCCCCTGGTTCGTCGCTGTCAGGGGCACGTGCACGGTGATGAAGTCGGAGGTCTCGATCACGGTCGCGAAGTCGGTGGGTTCGACGCCGAGGGCGCGCGCGCGTTCGTCCGGGACGAAGGGGTCATAGCCGAGGACGCGCATCTCGAGGCCGATCGCGCGCCGCGCCACTTCCGCGCCGATCTTGCCGAGGCCGATCACGCCAAGCGTCTTGCCCCGCAGCTCCGTGCCAACGTAGCTCTTACGGTCCCACTTGCCGGCGCGCATCGAGGCCTCGGCCTGGGGTACATGGCGCGCCAGCGCGGTGAGCAGGGCGATCGTGTGCTCGGTGGCAGCGATCGTGTTGCCCTGGGGAGCATTCACGACGACCACGCCGCGTTCAGTCGCCGCCTGCAGGTCGACGTTATCCACACCGACGCCGGCGCGGCCGACGATCTGCAGCCGCCCGGCTGCCTCGACCACGGCGCGTGTCACCTTCGTTTCGCTGCGCACCACGAGCGCGT
>JAYUAG010000061.1:0-6102 GCA_043741475.1 Thermoflexaceae bacterium
CAGCCTCAGAACGGCTTGAAGATGGCCAGGTAGGCCATCCAGGGGACGGAGAGCACGAGGAGCGTGCCGAAGACGAGGGGGACGCGGTCGTCGAGGATGGCGCGCAGTTCGGGCGTCGGTTCGCCCTTCTTCGCGGCTATCAGGGCGGCGAGGCGGGCGCGGCGCAGGCCGAAGCCCATCAGCGGCAGGCAGATGAAGTAGAAGAAGACGAAGGAGACGCTGAGGGCGGCGAGCCAGCCGTCCGTGATGAAGTTGAGGTCGTCCTGGGCGACCGCCCAGAAAAAGCCCGTAATGCCGGTGGCCATCGCGCCGGGGAGGAGGATGCGGGTCTCGTTGTTCGCGGCTTCGACGAGCGCGTACATCTGGTACTTCACGTCCTTGGCGGCGTAGGCGCGGACGATCGGGGGGTAGGTCGCGCCGAGGCCGGCGCCGAGCCAGGCCATGGAGAGGAGGTGGATGAGACGCCAGATGTCCATCAGTTCCGAGTCCCGACGGGCGAGTTCCGAGAGTGGGCGGGTGATGGGTGATGAGTGATGAGTGATGAGGACAGGCAGACACGGCCTTCGGAACTCGGTCCTCGGTACTCGGAACTCACCCCTCCATTATCGCCGGACGCGTAGTACAATCCCGGACACCGATCCGGAGGTTTTGAGATGAAGACTGGAATCGTGGCGCCGTCGGCGGCGGGGATCAGCATCGCCTGGCCCCGAGAGCGTGTGATCCCGCCGAAGGGGCGCGACCTGCCAGCGGGGACGGTCGTGGTGTCGGCGGACAGCCACATCATGGAGACAGAGGACCTCTGGAAGGACCGCCTGCCGGAGCGCTTCGTCGACCGCGCGCCGAAGCTCTGGTACGACGATGAGGGCTTTTCGCACCTGGAGGCGGAGGGGCGGAGCCTCGACCTGCCCGGCCTGAACACGATGCTCGTCGAGGGCCGCGAGGGCATGCGCGACGCCGCCGTGCGCCTGCGCGACCTCGATGCCGAGGGCGTGGACAAGGAGATCATCTTCCCCCAGAGGACGCTATCGCTCGTTGGGCTGCAGGACCCGGAGCTGCGCGGCGCCTGCATGCGCGCCTATAACGAGTGGCTCTCGGACTACTGCAAGGTGGCGCCGACGCGGCTCTACGGGGTCGGCATCCTCAACTGGTGGAAGCCGGAGAAGGCGAAGGACAATCTCTGCGAGCTCAAGGGCCTCGGCTACAAGGCGATCGAGATCCCGTCGATGCCGCCGGGTGTGTTCTACAACGCGCGTGGCATGGAACCGCTCTGGGACGCAATCGAAGAGAGCGGCTACCCGTTGTCGTTCCATATCGGCGAAAACGTGATCACGAAGGGGCTGGGAGCGCTTGGCACGTTCCAGATGCAGACGTTCGCGCCCTTCCGGCGGCTGTTCGGCCTGATGACCTTCTCGGGCATCCTCGAGCGCCATCCGCAGCTGAAGATCGTCTTCACCGAGGGCGGGGCGCACTGGGTGCCGGCCGCGCTGTTCGACGCGGACCGCATCTACCGGGACTTCGAGACCGAAATGAACCCCAAGCTCGCGAACATGCCCAGCTATTACTGGTGGCAGAACTGCTACGCGACCTTCCAGGAGGACCCGGTGGGCCTGCGCCTGCTCGACCAGATCGGCGCGCACAAGATGCTCTGGGCCTCGGATTATCCGCACCCGGAGAGCACGCTGGGCTACTCGGCGAAGGTCGTACGCGACATCTTCGACGCGGCGGGCGAAGCGGGCGGCAGGGCGATCGTGGGCGGCAACGCGGTCGACATCTGGGGTCTGAACTAAGCCGCCCTCATCCCCCGGACCGCTTCTCCCGACTTCGCGGGCGAAGGGAAAGATGGTTCGCCGCGTGGGGGCTTGGACGTTGCAAAACCATTTCAATCAGCACGGATGCCCATCCAACGACCGGCTACTCCCGTAGCCACAAGGAACACCATAGGAGGATCTAATGAACTCGGCCCCAACCAACATTGGCAGGCGGCTCGTACCCACCGCCCTCTGCGTCGCATTGGCGCTCGTCGCCGGCCGGTTCGGCATCGATGGGCTGCATTCGCGGAGTGCGGACGCAGCCTCGCCGTCGGTGGTTACGGGTAGCCCATCGCTGCGCTTCACGCCGAATGTCGTGAACATCACCACGGGCGACACGGTTACGTTCACGCTGGGCGCCGGGACGCACATCGTCGACCTCAAGGACGTCTCACCGGACCTTCCGATCGATGCCGCGCATACGTCGGGCACGACGAACGTGTTTAGCACGGCGGGCACGTACTACTACTACTGCAGCATTCACGCGTCGGTCGACCTGGCCACGGAAGGGCACGTGCAGGCGAACGACGCGATGGTGGGGAAGATCGTAGTCGCCGCCGCCGCCGCCACGCCGACGGCAACCTCTACCGCAACGCCGACGGCAACAACGGCCAGCGCAACGCCGACGGCCAGTGCGGCGGCGCCCACGGCGACGGCGACGCGACCCGCCACGGTCGCAGCATCCCCCACAGCGGCGGCAGCATCGCCAACGGTCGTTGTGCCGCAGGCGCCGAACACCGGGACGGGGACCGTCCAGGAAGGCCCCCAGGGCTGGAGCTTCGCGTTGCTCGGCGGCGCGGGGGCTCTCGTGTTCCTGGCCTTCGCGGCCGCCGCTGGAGGGATTCGCCGCCGAAGCTAGGTTCGAGCCGGAAGCGCTGGTGCGACGGACGGGGCGGACGCCGCACCAGCAGGCATCCGGCTCCGCCCGCCATTCGGGCGTTTAGCGGGCCATCGCCATCTGGTAGACTATTGCCATGCCGCTGCAAATCGACGACGTGCGCGACCTCATCCGCCTCATCCGGGAGAACCCGGAGTGGAAGGCGGAGCTGCGTCGTGAGGTCCTGAGCGACGAACTCCTGTCGCTACCCGACCTGGTACGGCAGAACTCGGTGGATATCCGCGACCTGAAGGATCTCGTTGCTGAGAATTCACGGGACATTCGGCGGCTCATCGAGGCGGTGGATACTATGAACACGCAGATGAAGGAACATCACGAGCACATCGCGTCGCTGCGTGGCTGGACACTGGAGCAGCAATACACGAAGACGCCCACCCGGTTCCTTAGCGGTCAGGGTGGGCTCGTACGAAAGCTGCAGGTGAAGAACCCGCGAGACCTCGAATGTGTCGAGGAAGCCGTCGACTCGGGCGTGCTCAGTGGGAACGAGGCAGACGATATCTTCCTCCTGGACCTGGTGGTGACCGGCCGCGAGGGACGGGGGGACGAGGCGCACGACACGACGCTCGCCGTCGAGATCTCCTGGACGATCGCGGAGAAAGCCATCGTGCGAGCCCGGCGCCGGGCCGACGGGCTCACAAAGGCAGGCTGCCCCAGCGTCCGCGCTGTTGTCGCAGGCAAGACGATGCATGAACGCGACCGCTGGCTGGCGGTGCGCGAGCGCGTCGAGGTCATGCTCGAAGACCCGAACCTGGATGTCGATTAGCCGGGACTCCCTTTAGGATGCGGCTAACTACAAGGGTTCGGGGTGACGTTCATGGGCAGACTTGAGAACAAGGTCGCGGTGATTACGGGCGGAGCGAGCGGGATCGGCGAGGGCACGGTGCGGCTGTTCGCGGCCGAAGGGGCGAGGGTCGTGATTGCTGACGTGCAGGATGCGCGCGGCGAGAAGCTGGCAGAGGAGCTTGGCACGAACACGGCCTACTTCCGCACCGACGTGAGCCAGGAAAATGAGGTCGCGGCAGCGGTCGACTACGCGGTGCAGAAGTTCGGGCGACTCGACTGCATGTACAACAACGCGGGCTTTGGCGGCGTCAGCGGGCCGATCGACGAACTCGACATGGCCGCCTATGACCAGACGATGGCCGTCCTGCTGCGCGGCGTCTTCTGTGGCGTGAAGCACGCGGCGCGCGTAATGAAAGCGCAGCGCAGCGGGAGCATCGTGAGCACCGCCAGTGTTGCGGGCGTGGGCGCGATCTTCGGGCCGCACGTCTACAGCGCAGCGAAGGCGGCGGTCGTCCACCTTTCGAAGACGATCGCCGTGGAGTTGGGCGAGTACGGCGTGCGCATCAACGCCATCTGTCCCGGCGGCATCGCCACGCCGATCTTTGGCAAGGGCATGGGGCTGACGGCGGAACAGGCCGACGGCACCGTCGAGATGATGAAGACCGCGCTCGCCCAGAGCCAGCCGATCCGGCGCGCGGGCCTGCCCTCGGATATCGCGGAGGCGGCGCTCTGGCTCGCGAGCGACGCATCCAGCTTCGTCACCGGCCAGGCAATCGTGGTCGACGGCGGCATCACGCTGGCGCCGGGAGGCCTCTTCGGCAACCGCGAGGGAACGCCAGACGAGCGGCGCGAACGTTTCGTCGCGGCGATGCAGGGTGCGACTGCGCGTTAAGCCCTCACCCCCCCACCCCCTCTCCCGACGTCGCGGGCGAGGGGGAGCGCGGTGCGCTGGAGCCGGGCACGAACACGCCGGCGCGGTTCTTCGTCGCGGCTGAGATGGCGTCGTAGACGCGACCCATCTCCGTGTCATGCGCGTCGGCGCGCAAGTAGCGCTTCACGGTGAAGCCGCCGAAGTGATGCACAAGGTGCGGGTGGTCGTCGACGACGAAGTCCGGGCGCACGGTGATGCCGAGCGGCCCGAGGAGGCGCTCGTACTGCATCAACGGCTTTTCGAAGCAGTCCGCTACGAACTCGGCGAGGGCGTAGCGTTCGACGATCTCCCAGCGCTTGCCGATGCCCGACCAGAGATAGATGACGTGGCCCTCGGCGCGGAGCCGCGTGAACAGCTCAATCACGCCGGGTCGCAACCCGTTCTGCGTGTCGATGATCGTCTGGTCAACATCGAAGAAGACGTTCACGGAAGGCCCCAGGGGCGGCGGGAGGCATCAACTGACGTCAAACGTAGCTCCCTCCGTACCGGGCGTGAACACGAAGGCGTGGCCTTCGGCCCGGATGTTCTCGGCGACGTCGTCGAGGAGCGCGTCGGTATGGGCGGGGTCATGGTGGAAGGTGACGAGGTGGTGCGCGCCGACGAGCCGCGTGAAGGCGGTGGCGTGGTCGAAGGTGCTGTGACCCCAGCCAACGCGGGCGGCGTACTCCTCGTCCGTGTACTGGGCGTCGTGGATGAGGAGGTCGACGTTCTCGGCGAGGGCGTAGCCGGACGTCCAGCGCGGAGCCTCGGGGAAGACGCGCGCGCCGAGTGCCGGCTCGTGGTCAGGCAGATAGGCGATGCTGTTCGCGCCCTCGGAGATGCGGTAACCGACGGTCGGCCCGGGGTGGACCACAAGAGCGGCACGGACCATGAACGGCCCGGCGAAGAAGGTGTCGCCCGTCACGTCATGGATCGTCGGGTTGCAGGGGAGTTCCCGCAGTCGCACGGGGAAGAGCGGCGGGGAGAGGTAGCGCGCGAGGCGGGCACGAAGGTCGACGGTGGTGGAGGCCGGGCCCCAGATGTGGACTTCGCGGCCGGGCACAAAGAGCGGAGCGAAGAAGCCGAGACCCTGGATGTGGTCCATGTGGAGATGGGTAAGAAGGAGGTCGACGCGGCCTGACTCTTGCATAAGCGCGGAGCCGAGGGGCTTGGCCCCGGTGCCGGCGTCGAGCACCAGCACGGCGCCATCTTCGGAACGGACCTCGATGCAGGCCGTGTGGCCGCCATAGCGGACGGTGCCCGGCCCGGGCCCGGCGTGAGAGCCGCGCGTGCCCCAGAGCTTCACCTTCACGACGGCGACTCCCAGAACATGGCGACGGCGCCAAGGAAGTTCCCACCCTGACCCTCGATAGGAAACGCGGTGACCTCGATCAGGCGAGGGATGCCATCGAGGGCGGTGAAGCGAAGGCGGCCGTGAGCGGGGCGGTGTTGCATCAAGGCGATACCGATTGGCAGGTGTTCGGACGGCATCGGCGAGCCGTCCACCGCGGTCGTCGAGAATATGGTAGCGAGCTCGGCGATGGCGATCTCGCCTACGTCGTCGAAGTTTCGCCCCAAGAGCGCCTCGGCTGGTTCGTTGTAGTACACCAGGTTGGCGCCCGCATCCATCACGAACACCGGGACGGTGAGGTACCCGGCCCACTGCTTGATGAGGATGAGTTCGATGGGATGCTGTGCCACGG
>JAYUAG010000062.1:0-2567 GCA_043741475.1 Thermoflexaceae bacterium
AATGCCGATGCCACCGCGTTTGGTGTCGCTGATGAACGGGGCCGCGAGCGTCGACTTCCCGTGCTCCACGTGTGCGACGATGCTGAAGTTACGGAGGTCGGTCCGGAAATCGCGGGCGCTCCTGGGTGGCCTGAGGGGTTTCCAACACGCGTACGATGAGAACGTTCCGACTAGCGGCGCGCGTCCGAGGGTTGAGATCATGACGGTCCCTCAGTTCGGCATCTTTGCGCAGGGCACGATTGCCCATACCTTCGTCGAGTTCGACCTGCGCCCCGACATTGATATGGGCCTCCTGGCCGAGTCGATGCAGGGGCTGCGCCAGCCGGCCGTGTCGGCGGGCGGCGTGAACCTCGTCGTCGCGTTCGGTAGCGACCTGTGGCGGGCGCTGGCGGTCGACCACGTTCCCACGGGCCTCGGTCCGTTCCAGCCCGTCGCTGCGCTGGGCGGTCACCGCGCCCCCGCCAGCCAACACGACCTCTGGCTGTGGATCAATGGCAGCTCCCGCGACGTGGTCTTCGAGCACGCTCGTGCGGCAGCTGCGGCCATCGACGGCGTCGCGGCGGTGGCAGCCGAGCAGGACGCCTTCGTCCACCGTGACAGTCGCGACCTGACCGGCTTCATCGACGGCACGGCGAACCCGCAGATGCTCGACGCCCCGACCGCCGCCATCGTCCCCGATGGCCAGCCCGGCGCCGGTGGGAGCCACGTCCTGGCGATGCGCTGGATCCACAACCTCGGGGCGTTCGAGGCATTGGCGGTCACCGAGCAAGAGCGCGTCTTTGGGCGAACGAAGCCGACCAGCCTCGAGCTCGAGGGCGAGGCGAAGCCGCCGACGGCCCACATCGCACGAGTGGAGATCGAAGACGCCGCTGGCGAGGAGCTGCCGATCTGGCGGCGCAGTGTCCCCTACGGCACGCTGACCGAGCACGGCCTGTATTTCGTTGCCTTCTCCGCCGACCGACCGCGCTTTGACCGAATGCTGGCCCGCATGTTCGGCACCGATGTTGATGGCCAACACGACCGCCTCATGGATTTCTCTCGCCCGGTCAGCGGGGCCTACTACTTCGCACCGTCGTTGACCCTGCTGGCGGATCTCTCACGGTGACTTCCGCTCGGCAGATGCGGTGACGGCCGGGGACGCGCCAGAAACCCGGTACGCCGAGCGCGGCAAAATCCACATCGCCTACCAGGTGATCGGCGACGGGCCGCTCGACCTGGTTCTCCTGTGGAGCTGGTTCAGCCACCTAGAAGGCCGATGGGAGATCCCGCCGTACGCCCACTTCCTGCGGCGACTCGCTGGCTTCCGGCGCCTCATCTCGTTCGACAAGTATGGGATCGGCATGTCGGATCCCGTTCCGTCGACGCAGCTGCCGCCCCTCGAGGAATGGATGGACGACATCCGGGCGGTCATGGATGCCGTCGGGTCCGAGCGTGCCGCTGTGTTAGGCCAGAGCGATGGCGGGCTGATGGCGGCCATGTTCGCGGCCAGCCATCCGGATCGCGTCGAGGCATTGATCCTGGTCGATACCCTCGCCACCAACGCTTGGACGCCCGACAACCCATTTGGTGCGACACAGGCGCAGTTTGAAGCACTAGCTGAAGCGATCGAGACGAAGTGGGGCCGCCCGGGCTTCACGGCGGCGATCGTGGCCGCGATCGACCCGGACGGAAAGGCGCGTAACGACGCCGGGGGGCAGGACCTATGGGACCGCTACCATCGGCAGGCGGCAAGCCCGGCGACGGCCGCGGCGATGGGTCGCATGCTGTTCGAGCTCGACCTTCGCGATGTCCTGCCAACCGTTCGCGTGCCTACCCTGGTCCTTCGCACGGGGAGCCGGCTCGCGCCGCTGGAGAGCGGGCGCCAGTTGGCCCGCCTCATCCCGGGGGCCCAGTTCGTCGAGCTGCCCGCGGCAGAAAGCTACCTGTTCGCGGGTGCGGATCTGATCGTGGACGAGGTCCAGCGGTTCCTCAGCGGAACCCGCGAATCAGAGCCGGATCACAGCCGCTTCCTGTCCACGGTCCTGCTGACCGACATCGTGGACTCTACAAAGCGTGCCGCTGAGCTTGGCGACCAGCGCTGGAGCCAGTTGCTGGACTCCCACGATGAGTTCGCGCGTCGCCAGGTGAGCCGGTTCAACGGGACCGGGCTGGAGCGCACCGGCGACGGCATTCTGGCGATCTTCGACGGTCCGGCCCGCGCCATCGCCTGCGCCGTGGCCCTGCGCAGCGGAGTTCGAAGCCTGGGCCTGGAGACCCGTACGGGCATTCACACCGGCGAGATCGAGCGTCGAGGCGACAATGTCGCGGGCATCGGCGTGCATATCGCGGCGCGGGTTGAAGCCGTCGCGCAGCCCGGCGAAGTGCTCGTCTCGCGCACCGTCAAGGATCTGGTCGTCGGGTCTGGATTCTCCTTCGTCAGTCGGGGCGCACACGTACTGAAGGGCGTACCCGAGGAGTGGGAGCTCTTCGCCCTCGACGCGTAGGCGGAGCTTGGGACGCGGGCACACCTCGAGAGAGCGCAGCAGCCCATGGTTGAACGTTTGGCCTTACCAGACGCGTCACGATCC
>JAYUAG010000063.1:0-2565 GCA_043741475.1 Thermoflexaceae bacterium
ACGCTCCTGCGGCATATGATCGGAACGGATTCGAACTGGTGCACCCGGATGACGACGAAGTGCCTCCCGTCCATGTCCGCTTGCCGGACCTCGATGCGAATGAACGGGTCGGCGAACTGGTTCACATAGGGCTGGACGGCATCCTCGGAATATCCTGCGAGGTACTCTTCGGCCACGCCATCGAGCGTGAACGTGTCACCGCGTTGTGCCACGCCTACGACGATGACCCCTCCATCGCGGATGTTCGCCATCGCGAGGCATGCCTTCGCGAGCCTTACCTTGAGGCTCTCCCAAGACTGCGACTCTTTGTACTCAAGCGACCGCGACTCGGCCCCACGACGGATCAGCTCATCGAACTCGGCCACGACGCAATCCTACGGGCCGCTGCGACTCCAATCCCTACTGACCCACGACCTCTGGGCCGACGACGAGGACCGGGACGGGGGCGCGCTTGATCACCTCTTCGTGCAGGGCGCCGCGGATGCGGTCCACCATCGAGTGGTGGTATGAGGCGAGGACGATGATGTCCGCGGCCACACGATGCGCCTCCGCGATGATGGCGTCGGCGACGTGTTCATCAACCTCCACCTTCACCTCGACAACGCGACCGGCGAACCACCGGCCGGCGGCCTCCCGCAGATAATCGATGCGCTCGCCCTGCATCGCCGCGAAGGCTTCGGAGCGGTCCTCGGCGGTGCGGGCGTACTCCTGGACCGCGCCGGGAAGGCGCGTGCCCGTGAGTGCGTAGGTGGGCGTGATGGGCAGCGACCCCTGGTGCTGGACGTGGGCCTGAATGTCGTCCGGGTCGAGCACGTTGAGCAGGAAGACGCTCGCGCCCGCCGCCTCGACAAGGGCGCGCACGGCGTGGGCCGCGCTTTCGTGGTCTCGATGGCCATCGAGCGCAAGGAGAAGACGCATTGCACACCTCGCTGTGTCGTTTGCTCCGATGATATGCCGGCCGTCAACCCCCATACGGTTGAGGGTGCGGCGAAGATGGTTGTTCCGGTCGCCGCCCGGACTGAGTCGTCGTCTGGCCAGACTCACACAAAGACGCGAAGGCCGCGAAGACTTCTGATCAAAGACCCTTGCGGTTCACGGTTTCGCGTGAACATCCAGGCGAGCGGTCCCGTCGCCGGGCGTGGTCGATGCGGGCCGCTCGCTGACGCGCGCGGTTCGGAATGGGAGGGTTCCGGGAGACGGGCGGTCCCGTCGCCGGGCGTGGTCGATGCGGGCCGCTTGCTGACGCGCGGTTCGGAATGGGAGGGACCGAAGGCTAGGGCCCCCGGGGCATGGTCGATGCAGCCCTGCCGCCCAAAACCGTGAACCCCCGGCTACCAGTGCGCGCTTTGGCGAAGTACCATGGTGTTTCAACACGCGAGGAGTCTCGATTATGCCACGCGCCATGTGGTCCGGGGCGATCAGCTTCGGCCTTGTCAATGTCCCCGTGAAGATGTTCACGGCCGCGAGAAGCGCCGACGTGCGTTTCAACCAGCTACACGAGCCGGACATGTCCCGGATTAAGCAGAAGAAGTTCTGTGCGGCCGAGGATATTGAGATTCTCGGCGACGAGGTGGTGCGTGGCTACGAGGTGGGGACGGACCAGTACGTGATCATCACTGACGAAGAGTTGGCGGCGCTCGCGCCCGCGATCACGAGCGGCATCGAGATCGAAGAGTTCGTCGACCTCGCCGAGATCGACCCGGTGTTCTTCGAAAACAGCTACTACCTGGTGCCGGAGAAGAACGGCGCCAAGCCGTACGCGCTGCTCATGGGGGCAATGCGCGAGGCGAAGAAGATCGCGCTTGGCAGGGTGGTGATGCGGCAGAAACAGTACCTTGTGGCCCTGCGGCCGGCCGGCAAGGCGCTCGCGATGTCCACGCTCTACTATCCGGACGAAGTAGTCAGCCAGGACGAACTGGAGGGCTTGCCGGGCGATGCGGTCGCGGCCACGGACCGCGAGCTGGCGATGGCGCAATCGCTCATCGACGCGCTCTCGGGTCCGTTCGAGCCGGAGAAGTACCACGACGAGTACCGCGAGCAGCTCATGGCGCTGATCGACGACAAGGCCTCGGGCGCGGAGATCATCGCGCTGCCCGAGCGCTCGGCGCCGGCGACGAACGTCACAGACCTGATGGCGGCGCTGGAAGCGAGCATCGCCGCGGCTAAGAGGGCGAAGGCGTCGTAGACAGCGGAAGATCCATCGGTCCCCGTGCATGGCGCCTCTCAGTCCTTAGTCCCTCGTCCTTAGTCCCTGATCTGACCCACGCGGAACCGGCGACGGAGCACGACTCTTCCTCGTACCGGGACTAAGGACTCAGGACTCAGGACTAAGGACTCTGGGAACTGTCGTTGGGACGGCCGCAAGTTCCCGCATCATGTCCTACACTGGGGCGATGACGACGGCCACGGCGACGGCATCTCTGATTCGCGAACGGGCGGCGGCTGCGCGGGTCGCGTCAAAGAGGCTGGCGACGCTGCGCACGGGCGCGAAGGACGCCGCCCTCCATCGCATCGCCGACCTGCTGGAGTCAGAGCAGGGGCCAGTGCTGGAGGCGAACCACCGCG
>JAYUAG010000064.1:0-2560 GCA_043741475.1 Thermoflexaceae bacterium
CCACGGCCACGCAGCCCCCGGCCGCAACTCCGACTGCCGTCGTCGCTCCCCGCCCACCCGCCACGGGTACGGGCGCCGGTGGCGATAACAGTCTCGCCCTCCTTCCGCTCTTCCTTGGCCTCGGCATCATCGCCGCGGGCCTCGGAGGAGTGGCCGTCGCATCTGCCCGCAAGCGCTCGCGCTAGCGGCCAACCCGCTCCACACACCAGAAGGCCCCGGCGAGTGATCGCCGGGGCCTTCTGCGTTGCGCGCCCGACAGCCTGCGCAAACCAGCGGCCGCAGTGGGCCGCGGCTACCAGTCGTTCGCGAACGGACCAATGGCCAACCGCCAACGCCCAACCGCCAACGGCCTCCTACGGACGCACGCCCGTCAGCTTCGCCAGCTTCACCGTGTTGAAGAGCGCGAGGCTCGCATACCATTTCACGCGGATGCGCGAGGCGTCCTTCGTCTCCAGGCTGCCGACGCGTTCGACCGTGAGGCCGCCCGGCGCCGTCAACCCCATCACCCCGCCTTCGCCGAAGTGCATCGCGTACACCACGCTGCAGTCCGTGCTCGTGCCCTGGGTCTGGGCGTCGCTGATGAAGTCGTTGATGCCGATGGGGACGCCATCGTAGAACTGGAGCATCTGGCCGAACTCGTCGCGGTCCGCCTCGAGGAAGCTGCCAGAGGCGCGAGCGAGGACGTTCAGGCCGCGGCGCGTCCGCCGGCTCATGAGCAGCATGTCGGGCTTGCCGCCCTTGATCGCGTCCACGAGTTCGTCCAGTTTGCCCAGCGTCAGGGTCGCCCCGTTCGTGCCCATGCTCACCGCCTGGCCGGCGATGCAGAGGCGGTCGATGCCGTCGAAGCTCTTCGCGTTCGTTGAGACGTTGCCGTTCACGAACGTATTGTCGAAGAGCATGCGCACAGCGCGCGCCTTGATCTGGACGACCGAGGCTTCGAGGTCGTTGAGGTTGGAGCGCGTGGACTTGAGGAAGTTGTCGATATCGGCGTCGCCGCCGAGCACCTTGAGGGTGGCGGTGAGCTGGGTGAAGGTGGGCGTGTCCTCAGCCCAGGTGTCGCCCACATCGTAGAACGTGGCCGTGGGCGAGACGTTCTCGCGGTTGTAGGTGAGCCCGTTGCCGACGATCTCGGTGAAGGGCAGACGCTGAAGGACGGGGCTTTCCTGCGCGATCGTTTCGATCACGCCGGCAAGCAGGGTGTCGTTGCTGAGTTTGCTCGCTTCCACGAGGGTGAGAGCCATGGACTATGCCTCCGCAGTGGGATGGAGGCGATGGTCGGGAGCACGGCCAAGAGCGCGAAGGCGTGCGTGTCATCGCGCCAGAGACGCGGTTCCCGTGCCGTGGCGGGTGGTCGAACATCCGCGTGCTGACGCGCGCAGTTCCCGTGCCGGGGCGTGGGGGGCATCCGCTTGCTAACGCGCGCGGTTCCCGTGACAGGCCGGTCGCGCTCGACCACGATGAGCCGCGTGGATAGTATCCGGCCAGGAGACGCACATGGCATTTACCGGGCTTACCCCGCCACGGGCCTGGATCGCGAACTTGCGGGAACAGACCGAGCTGGACGCGGACGCCACCCTCGATCCGATCGAGCGCGACGCGATCGATAGCGCCGTCCCCTTCGCCGCCGAACACGCGCGACGCTACATCGCCACGGCCGGGCGGGACGACGGCTGGGATGGCCCGCGGCCGATACTTCTGCTCTACACGACCGGACGGCGTTCGGGCGATATTCGGCGCAACCCGCTCCTCTATTTTGAACACGAAGGTGAACGCTTCGTCATCGGTTCGAAAGGCGGCGATGCGAGCCACCCGCTCTGGTTCGGCAACCTTGTCGCCGAGCCCAGCGTCCATGTGCGGATCGGGGCCGATTTCTATCCTGCAATCGCGGAAGTGCTCCCCTCAGCGGAACGTGGGAAAATCTGGCCGCCCCTGACCGCGAAATACGAGATGTTCACCGGCTACCAGGCGCGGACAGAGCGGGAGATCCCGCTGATCCGCCTCCGCAGGACCTTTCTCGATGGATAACCGCACGATCGTGGAGGAAGCCGTCCGCGCCTGGGCCGATGGCAACGACAGCGCCTTCTGGCGGCTCCTGGCAGAAGACGTGGAGTACACCGTGATCGGCTCCACCCCGGTCTCGGGCACGTACTACGGGCGCCGCGCCTTCTTCAACGAAGCGCTCCGGCCGATGGGCGCGTTGCTCTCCGTGGGCGCGCGGCCCACCGCGTTCGACATCATCGCCGACGGCGGCCGCGTCGTGCTGATGTGGACTGGCGAAGGGACGATGCTCAACGGCGCGCCCTACCACAATAGCTACTGCTGGGTGATGGAGATGCGCGACGGTCTGGTCCAACGGATGAAGGCGTACCTGGACACCGAACTCGTCTCGGCGCTTTTTAACCAGCAACCACCGGCGGGCTGAGCACCCACTACAGGCTCAGCCACGACGCTTGTTCGCCTCCCGCACCAGCTGCACCTACCGGTTCACCAGACGGTAGTCTCCGCTACCGGCGCTACTGTGCGCGCCACCGGCCGGGCACTTGCTCCCAGGATTTCCAGC
>JAYUAG010000065.1:0-13806 GCA_043741475.1 Thermoflexaceae bacterium
CGCGCAGAATCAAGCAAATAGGAGAAAGCGACCTGGACCGGGTCGCTCTCGACTTGAAGCCACGCAAGATGGTGTCGCAGTCTCTCCTGAAGGTCGCTCATTTAGGCGGCTACGTGATATCGCGACCGCGCCGTAGGGCTTCTTCGACGGATGCGGTACGGAAGTTCAGTCCAACGGTAGATGTCCGCAAGCGCGTCCGCGAACTGCTGCCGGAGGTTCTCGCGGCGGTCAGTTCGTTGCTCGAAGACATATGCGATGACAGCCCCAAGGATGCCGACCGCCGCGACCGCGAGTGCAATCATGCTCGATTATCCTACATGTCGCTTGACTCACGTCCGAGCTGGCTCGTCCCGCGTGTCTTAGAGCTGTAAGCTCTGGCGAACCGCCCAGTAGCCAGCAGCTAGAAGCTAGCAGCTAAAGAGCCCCTCGGAGAGTCGATGCCCGCCACTGCCGCCCGTTGTATCCGTTGTTACGCGACCTTCGTGCCGCCGCCGTACTTGATGGCGGGCCGGGCGTACTGTTGCCAGAGCTGCTCCGTGGGGTCGGCGTGTGAGCACCAGGGCGTACGGCGGGCAGCGAACGTGCGGCGCTATGACGCCATGTTCGACCGCTTCCGCCAGGCGGCGAAGGAATCGACACCGTACGAGCCGCACAAGGCGGAGCCGCGGTCATGAGCGTCGAACTGAGAGTTGGTCAGGCGTTTCCCGCCCATCGCGTGCGCGCCTTCAACGCGGCCGTGCATTCGGACAACAAGATCCACGACGATGACGTCGCGAAGCTCTACGGCTTCAAGGGCGGGCTCGTGCCGGGAGTCGCGGTGCACGCCTACATGGCAAGCGCCGTGGCGAACGTGCTCGGGCGCGGCTGGGTGGAGCGTGGCGCCATCTCGACGCGGTTCGCGAAGCCGTTCTACGAAGGCGAAGAGGCGTTCGTGAGCGTGGTCGTGCGGCGCGCCGATGGTGAGTCAGTCGAAGTCGAGGTGACCGCGCGAAACGCCGAGGGCGTGGAGTGTGGGATCGGGACGGCTTCGCTGCCCGGCACTCCGCCCGAGCCGCCGCCGATCCGCGAGTTCTCCGAGGCGCCGGCGCCGAGCGACCGGCCGATGGCGAGCGAATCCGTCCTCTCGGGAATCGACATCCTCGGGTCTCTGAGCCAGCAGTGGGAGGCGGGCGACGCGAACGAGGTGTTCTTGGCCGAGATCCAGGACGACAACCCCATCTTCCGCGGGCCGGACGCCCTGTCCCATCCGGGCTATCTGATCCGGAACGCGAACACGATCCTCGTGGCGAACGTGATGTTGGGGCCATGGATTCACGTCTCGAGCGAGGCGGTGCACTTTGGCGCGGCGAGCGATGGCGACGTGATCACGACCCGCGGCCGTGTGCTGGAGACGTTCGAGCGGAGGGGCCACAAGTTTGTCGTGCTGGACGTGCTGATGGTGGCGAATGGCGTACGGCCGCTCGTGCGCGTGCGGCACACGGCGATTTACGAGGTACGGCGGGTGGCGTAGTGGTACGGTGATGGGGTCGCCAGGTATTGCCGGCGAGAGCGATTCCCCTTGGCCGGAGGCGAAGCACATGCTGGGAGCGCCGAGTGGTTGGTCCGGGAGGCGCTGGCTCCAGATCGTGATCCTCGCGGACGCGGTCTTCGAACTCGCGGTAGGAGCGTTCCTGCTCGCGGCCACGGGCCGCGTCGCAAACTGGTTTGATGTGGAGGCGGCAGTGATCGTTACCGCCGCCTGGCTATTTGCCGGTGCGGCCGTCGGCATGCTGATCCTCGCCCGGCAGCCCGACCGGCGACGAGTGCGGGACCTTGCCATCGTTAACATCGCTCTCGGCGCGGCCGGCTGGGTGATCATCCTGACCACCGGGGATCGGTTCGCGGGCGAAGGCCGCTCGCTCCTGATGGCCGTGTGCGATGCCGCAATCCTCATCGGACTTGCTGAGGCAGTCGCGGTCCGCCGCTTCAAGGCCGGCGAACGCACCTGACTCCAGGTTCTGCCGGTTTGCTCCGGCCGCGAAGATTCGCGACGATTGGTCCATGGCTCTTTATGAATTTCACTGTCCATCGTGCGGCAACCGCTTCGACAAGCGGATGCCCATGTCCGAAGCGGTCCCGGCGCTGGCCTGTCCAAAGTGCGGGAAACAGGCGAAGAAGGTGATCGGCGGCTTCGCCGTCCTCGGGCGCGCAGCGGCTTCGCTTGGCGACGGGCCTGCACCGTGGGATGACGACGGCGGCGGGGATGACGATTTCGGGGGCATGGGCGGGGGCATGGGCGACGACTTCGGCGGCCACGGGCATTCACACGGGCCGGGCGGTCACAGTCACTGAGGTGACAGGGTCCAGGTTACAGGGGACAGCGGCGGTCGCGAGGCGGTCGAGCGTCCGGAGATCCTGCCCTCACCCCCAGCCCCTCTCCCACTTCGTGAGGAGAGGGGAGTCCCCGGACCGAAATCACCGCGCACCGAATGGTCAGGGGCGGGTGAAGAGGGCGGCGACCTCACGGCCGAAAGCGGTGTCGTCGTGCGCTTTGAGGCGCGCTGAGGGCGCGTGAAAGAGCTGGTTCACCAGCGACCGCGTGATCGTGTCCAGGGTCTCCGGGGCGATCTCAGGGTGGAGCCGCTGCATGCGCCCGAGCTCTTCCTGGCGAATACGCTCGACCTCGCTGCGGAGGGCGCCCACGGGTGATTGGCCATCAAGCCGGGCGGCTGCCAGCCGCTCTTCCACCTTGAGGCGCAACGCCTGGCGCAGGCGGCGGCGGCGGCGGACGGCGTGAGGCCGTCGCTCCTCGTCGCTCAGCAGCCCGGCGAGGGTCACGATCGGGGCGCCGTAGTCGCCGTCGAAGTTCCGCGGTGTGCCAAGGTCCAGGAGCAACCCCGCGGCGGGCAGTGCGCCGGGGCCGACGACGCCGGCGCCTGAGCCGAGGCAACCGGCAACAACGTCGACGGGTTCTATCGAGCCCGCGCGCGAAAGAGCGACCCATGAACCGGACCACTCGGCGGGGCGGGTGCGCGACGCGACAACGACCTCGGAGAAGCCGAGATGGGTGCCGCGATCGGCGACGAGCCGGCCCATCTGGCCGACGCCAAGTACGAGCAGACGGCCACCGGGAGGATGGCCCGCAGCCTTCAGACCACGGTCGAGGAGGGCGCCGGCGTGGCTGTTGAAGTTCGTCTCGCGGCGAAGCTCACGCGCGGCCGCGAGGGCGACGTCAGCGAGTCTACGCAGCTCGCCGGTCGACTCGGCGCAGCCCTGGCGGACCTGGCCGAGGATCTGAGCCTCGCCAAGGACGACTGAGTGCAGGCCGGCCGCCACCTCGGCAAGGTGAAAAAGCGCCTCCGCGCCGTGCAGCCGCAAGGGAGCCGCGCAATCGCAGCCGCCGAAGGCGTAGGCCTCGGTGCGCTGGCAGCTCTCGATGATGGCGCCGCGCCGATGACGCGCTCGCGCCGTCGCCTGGGTGGCATCGATCGCGCCGGCGTCCTTCGAAACGGTCGTCCAACAACAGGCGATGAGGTCGGCGAGGTTGTGCATAAAGTAGAGCAATGTTGTCAGCTTTTCGCCGGGACGGGAAGCGGACGTCCGTGAACATGGGTTCACGGTTGCGGATGGAACTCAGACGGCCACGGAGCCAATCCGAACCGCGACGGTGAGGGAGAGGGTTGTGTCAATGCAGGCGGGCGACGGCCGATCCCGTCGCCTGGCATGGTCGCCGCAACCCGCTTGCTTACGCGCGCGGTTCGGATTTCGCAGGATCGAAGGCAGTGGTGGGGACAAAGGGGCGCGCGCTTTGCATGCGAAGCGTGAACTGAAGCCCGTGAACATGACCCCGCGGCGGCGCTCTCCTATGCTGGGTGCATGGCTGTTTCGCTCCAGGTCGACCTCGCGCCGGGCCACAAGACGGGATTGGCGCTGCGCAACCCCGTGATGACGGCGTCCGGCACGTTCAGCTGGGGGCTGGAATTCGCGAAGCACTTCGACATCAACGCCCTCGGCGCCGTCGTGTCTAAGGGCGTGACTGTGGCCCCGCGGGCCGGCAACCAGCAGCCGCGAGTGGCGGAGACGCCCTCCGGGATGCTGAACTCGATCGGCCTCCAGAACATCGGCCTGAACGCCGTGATCGATGAGATGTCGCCCCTCTGGGCGCGGTGGCAGGTGCCGGTGGTCGTGAACATCGCCGGCGACACGGTAGAGGAGTTCGGCGAAATGGCGGCGGCACTCGACGGCATCGATGGCATCGCGGCGCTCGAATTGAACATCAGCTGCCCGAACGTGGACATCGGCGGGATCGAGATCGGGCAGGACCCCGAGGCTTCGGCGCGGGCGACACGCGCTGCCGTGCGCCACACGGACCTGCCGGTGATCGTGAAGCTGACGCCGAACGTGACCGACCCGGTGCGGCTGGCGCTCGCCTGTGAAGCAGAAGGCGCGGCCGCGATTTGCGCGATCAACACGGTGCTGGGGATGCGTGTCGACCTCCACCGCCGACGGCCGGTGTTGCCACGCGCGCGCGGCGGACTGAGCGGGCCGGCGATCAAGCCGATCGCCCTGCGCATCGTCTACGAGGTGGCGAACGCGGTGCGGGTCCCGGTGATCGGCTGCGGCGGGATCTCGACGGGCGAGGACGCGGTCGAATTCTTGATGGCGGGCGCGACGGCGATCCAGGTTGGAACAGCGACGTTCGCCAACCCCCGCGCGCCCCTGGATGTGCTCGAAGGACTGGAGCGCTGGCTGGTCGAGCATCGCGTAAGCGACGTTCGCGAGATCATTGGTTGTGCGAGGCCTGCAGGATGAAGAGAAACACTGGTCGATTCCGTCGATCCACCCTTGCCGGGGCGCCGGCCCTGCTGGCGGTGTTCAGCCTGGTGGTGCTCGCGATGGCACTTTCGGCGAGCGACTCGGCGGCGCAATCGGGCGGCGCATTCAAGGCGCGCGCGGTCTTCCTGGCGTGCGACAACTGTGTGGGCCAGCCGGGGGCCAGCCCCTCGCCGTCGGTGACCGCTTCGGTGTCGCCGACGAGCTCTTCGACACCGACTTCGTCCCAGACATCCACGTCGACATCGACCTCGACCTCGACATCCACGAGCACGGCGACCGCCACCTCGACGCCGAATCCCGGATACCGCCTCTATCAGGAATGTGGGCTTCTACCAGGATCCCCAACAGACCACGGTCTGGCGCGTGATCGGCGAGGTGGTGAACAACTCGTCGCAGCCGATTGAGTCGGTGCTGGTCACGGCGAGGCTGTTCAACGCGGCGGGTGCTCTTCTTGGTGTGGACTCGGACCGCGCGCTGGTGGCCGTGGTGGCGCCCGGGGCGGATGCTCCCTTCGATGTGCGCGTAACGCCTAACGGCGGGACGCCTGGCCGGGCCGAGGCCGCGGTCGCGGAGGATCCGGCGCCGCCGACTACGCCGGTGATGACTGGCTTGAACGTGTCGGTCGGTTCAGTCTCGTCGTCCGGAGGCAACCTCACGGTGAGCGGGAGTGTGACCAATAGCGGCACTACGGCACGATCGTTCGTCACGGTGATCGTCGCGTTGAAGGACGCGGATGGAAAGCTGGTCCACCTCGGCACAGACTTCGCCTCGCCAGCCAGCCTGAACGGTGGCCAGAGCGGAACGTATAGCGTCCTCATCTTGAGCGCGCCGGCGTATACCTCCATCAAGACGTGGGTGGCGGCGCGCTGACGCCGGGCTAGGGCCGGTAGGGCACGGGCGAGGGGCCAAGCTGGGAACGGAGGATCGGCTGAGCCTCGGCGACGAACTCGCAGAGCAGAGTCCGCGTGTCGCGCGGGTCGATAATCTCCTGGCCGGTGGCTTCGGCCGTACGGAACGGGGAAGCGATCGCCTTCAGGCGGCCTTCAATCGCGAGACGCTCGACCTCAGGGTCTGGCGCTGACTCAATCTGGCGGCGGTACGCGGCGAACGCGCCGCCCTCGATGTGCATCGAGCCCCAGTTTGCCGACGGCCAGCAGTAGCGCTGGAACATCCCGGTCGGCCGGTGCTGGCACTGGCCGGCGACGCCGTAGAGCTGGCCCACAACCACGGTCGCCCAGGGCATCTGACTGTCGCAGACGGCCATCACGAGCCGCGCGCCCGCGCGTTCGATACCCTTGCGTTCGGATTCGATGCCGACCATGAAGCCGGGCTCATCGGCGAAGGAGATGAGCGGCAGGTGGAAGGTGTCACACAACCCCATGAGACGCATGACCTTTTCGCCGCCAGCGACATCGGTGGAGGCGCCGAACATCGGGTTGTTGGCCATGACCGCGACCGCGTAGCCATCGAGGCGCGCCAACCCCGTGATGCGGCCGCGGCCGTAACGAGGCGCGATCTCGAAGAACGAGCCGCGGTCAACGACGGCCTCGATGATCTTGTGGCCGTCGTAGGCGCGATGCCGGTCCCTGGGCATGATGGAGAGGAGGCGTTCGTCGCGGCGGTTCGGGTCGTCGGTGGGTTCGGCGCGGGGCGCCATCTCCCAGACGTTTGGAGGCAGGTAGGAGAGGAAGCGCCGAATCATCGCGAACGCCTCGTCCTCGTCCTGTGCGAGGTTGTCGATCACGCCGCTCTGACGGGTGTGGATGTCCGATCCGCCCAGCTCTTCCTTCGTGACGTCCTGGCCGAGGGCAGCTTTGACGACGGGCGGGCCGCCGGGGAAGAGGTGGCTCGTGCCCTTCACCATCAGGTTGAAGTGAGCGAAACAGGCCTGGACCGCAGGCAGGCCCGCGACCGACCCGAGGACCGCGGAAACCACGGGCGCCATGCGCATGAGCTTCACGTCCGGCGAGGTGAAGGCGTTGCCATCGGGCAGATAGGTGCGGCCCATCTCTTCGAACGTGCGGACCGAGCCGCCCGCGGCATCGAGCAGCCGGACGAACGGCAGGCGCCACTCGAGCGCGCGGACGTTCGCCGGGAGTTCCTGGCCAAGCCCGCCGCGTTCTGAACCGCCCGAGCCGCCGCGGACGGTGAAGTCTCCCGCCGACACAACCACCTTCCGCCCGTCGAGGGAACAGAGCCCTTCGACGGCGCCCTTGGGCGTGAAGGAGACAAGTTCGCCGGATTCCCCGTAGACCGCGGCGCCGGCAAGGGTCCGGAATTCTCGCCACGAACCGGGGTCGGCCAGCCGGTCGATGCGTTCACGGACGGTGAGCTTGCCGCCCGAATGCTGGCGGGCGATGCCCTCAGCGCCGCCCATCGCGCGGGCGAGGGCGCGCCGCTGTTCCAGTTCATCGACCTCTGGCTGCCAGGACATCGCGCCCTCCCGCGTTTTGGCCCGATTCTACGCGGAGTGGTCGTGTTACAATCGAATCGGCGGACGAGCGGCGTTTGCGGTGTCGGTGAACGGGGTGTAGCTCAGCCTGGTAGAGCGCTTGCTTTGGGAGCAAGAGGCCCACAGTTCGAATCTGTGCACCCCGACCAATCTTTTGTTTTGCGAGGACCGGCTAGTCCCAGCCACGCTCAACCCGGAGCCCGGGCATGGGGAAATGCCGGACGTTCAGAGTGTGGATCGTTCCGTTGGTGACCATCGCGGTGGGGGCCAAGAGGGCGTCGTTCTCGTCAAGTCCGTGGGACGGGTGATAGCGCTTATAGAGTTCGGCGCCGAGGCGGACGATTGGCTCCGTGAGCGGTTCGACGGCGAGCCGGCTGAACAGTCGGTCAGCGGCTGTCTCTTCGTTCGGCCGGAGGAAGAATCGCACCTCGACGAGCTGCATCGCCGCGACGGTGAGAGTGCCAACCTGTGCGATACGCTCCAGCGCGAGCTGGGCTTTGGGTCGCCCTCGCAAATGCCAGATGATGATATCCGAGTCGATGTACTCAGGGGTCGCGCCATCATCCGATCGAGTCGAGGTACTCACGGCGCCGCTCCCACATCTGGCTGGATGCTTCCTTCATCTGGCGGACAGTTTCCTCCGGCGTCTCGTCGCGCTTCATGATCCCGAAACTCTCATCGATCGCCTTGAGCATTCGCGCTCGGCGCTCCTCGACCTCCCGCGGGCTTAGCACGGCCGCCTCTTCCCGTTCTGGTACAGTGCCGTTCCTTACATGGCCGTTCTCAGCGCCTTCGCGGTGATCGCCTCTTCGAGGTATCGCTTCTTCGTTATGCCGAGACGCTTCGCTTCGCGGTCGAGTGTGTCCGCGATGGCGGCGTCGATGCGGGCCGTAATCACCCTGTCCATAACATTCACGATAGCGCGCTCCTCGCAGCGCCTCAACCCCAGTCGTGGCCGTCTGGCACTTCGATTAGGCCGGGCATCGGACAGGGGAAGAACTTCTCCGCAATCACGTTGGGGAAGCCGCTCTTCTCGTTGTCGATGCGCCCGCGAATGATCACGAAGGGCGTGCCCCGGACGAGTTCGCGCTGGCGTTCCTGGACGGGGGTGTAGACGACCACGTTCGAGAGGCCGAATTCGTCTTCGAGCAGCAGGAACATGACGCCGCTGGCGGTCGAGGGCCGCTGGCGGGTGACGACCATGCCCGCGATCGTCACCTGCGAGCCCTGGGGCAGCCGGTTGGGGTTGTGCGGCCCGCCGAGCTGGCGACTGGAGATGATGCCCTCGTTCAGGAGCGGCCGCACGAGCGCCATAGGGTGTGGCCGGGCGGACGTGCCGAGCCCTTCGTAATCCCAGGCGAGCTCCTGCCAGGCGGTGAGCGCCGGCAGCGAGACCATATCCGGCGCCGTTGGTAGCGGCAGCGCAGGCTGGTGCGCAATCGTCTTCAGGCGGCTGGCGATGCGCTCCTTCAGGTCGGCGCCGGGCACGAGCAGGCCGAGCTGCCAGAGCAGTTCGCGGCGAGGCAGGCCGAAATCGTCGAGCGACCCCGCACGGATGAGCGCCTCCGCCTCCGCCCGGTCGAGCCGAGCGCGGACGACGAGGTCGTAGAGCGAACGGTAGGGCCCGTTCGTCTCGCGCTCGGCGACGATGCGCTCGGTCGTGGTCTGGGCGCCACCATTGACTGACGTGATGCGCCGCTCCTGCCAGCCGCCGCCGATGCCGTTCACCTGCTGGAGGCCCATGCGGATGCCATCGAGTTCGGGCCAGGCGCCCGCCTTGCTCAGGTTTATGTGCGGCGCGAGCACCTCGATGCCGTGACGGCGAAGGTCTCCCGTGAGCACTTCGAGCGAGTAGAAGCCCATGGGCTGAGCGTTGAAGAGCGAGCAGGCGTAGGCGGCGGGGTAGTGATAGCGCAGCCAGGTGGACTCGTAAGCGAGGAGGGCGAAGGCGACCGCGTGGCTCTTGGGGAAGCCGAAGGCGGCGAAGGCGGCCATCTTTTCGAAGGCGATCTCCGCCGCTTCGCGGCTGACGCCGCGGCGGGAAGCGCCCGAATAAAACTCGACGGCGAGCGCCTGCATCGCCTCCGCCGAGCGCTTGCGGCTCATCGCGCGGCGGAGCCGGTCGGCCTGGCCGGGGGTGAAGCCCGCCACCGCACAGGAGATCTGGAGCACCTGGTCCTGGTAGAGCACGTGCCCGAGCGACTCCGCCAGATACGGTTCGAGCAGCGGCTTGAGCTCAGGGTGGCCGTAGTCGACATCGACCTCTTCGCCAATCGAGAGCTTGCGGCGGTACTCCATATAAGGGTGGAAGGCGCCCGCCATGATCGGGCCCGGCCGGATGATCGCGACCTGCACGGCGAGGTCATCGAGGTTGCGCGGCTGGGTGTAGGGGAGCGTCTGGATCTGGGCGCGGCTCTCGATCTGGAAGACGCCCATCGTGTCCCCGGCCTTAATCGAGTCGTAGATCTCCTCGCTGTCATGGGGGATGCGACCGAGGTCGATGCGCTGGCCGTGGACCTCTTCGACGATGCCGAGACACTCATCGACGGCCGAGAGCATGCCGAGCGCGAGGAAGTCGATCTTGACGAAGCGGGCGTCATCGACCGAGTCCTTGTCCCATTGGCAGACCCAGCGGCCGGGCATACGCGCCGGCTCCACGGGCACGACCGACGAGAGCGGCTCGGCCGAGATGACGACGCCGCCAACGTGCTGGCCGATGTGCCGCGGGAAGCCCGCCAATTCGCCCGCGAGCGAAACGAGGTCCCGCCAGATGGGCGCGCCGATAAGCGGCTTGAGCTCGGGGATGAGGGTCATCTCCTCGGCGATGTCGCGAGCGCTGGAAAAGTGGCCGCCGAGCTTGTTCAGCTTCGCCAGCACGGGCACGGGCAGGCCAAGCGCCTTGCCAACATCGAGCACGGCGTTCTTGAAGCGATAGGTGGGGAAGGCGGCGACGATCGCGGCGTGCTCGGGGCCGTAGCGGTCGTAGATGCGCTGCAGCAGTTGGTCGCGGATGTCGCGGGGGAAGTCAAGGTCGATATCGGGGAGCGAATGCAGCTCGTCGTTGAGGAAGCGGTCCAGGTAGAGGTTGTTCTGGACGGGGTCAATGTGTGAGAGGCCGATGAGGTAGCAGACGATAGAGCTGACGGAGGAGCCGCGCCCGCGGCCGACGGGCCGCTCGTCGGGGGGGAGGTTGAGCGGGCGACCGTGCAGTTCGTGGGCGATCTCGCCGACGAGTTGCATGATGTCCCAGTAAACGAGGAAAAAGCCGGCGAGCCCGTGCTTTTCGATGAGCATCAGCTCGCGTTCGAGACGCGCGCGCCCATCCGTGCGGATCGCCTGGGCAAGCGGGTCGTATTTGCGGCGGAAGGCGCGTTCGCAGACACCACGCAGGAAGCCATCGAGCGTCGCGCCTTCGGGGACGGGGTAGTCCGGCAGGCGGTAGGGCAGGTCGCGCGTGAGGTCGAAGGTGCAGCGTTCGGCGATGGCGACCGTATTCGTGATCGCTTCCGGGTAGCGGGCGAAGCGGCGCGCCATCTCCGCCGGCTGCTTGAGGAAGAACTCGGAGTTCGGCCGCCGCGCCTCGTGCGAGCCATCGAGCGTCTGACGGTGGCGGATGGCGACGAGCACGTCGTTCAGGCGGTGGCGGGCGCGGACGTGGTAGTGGGCGTTGTTCGTCGCCACAACCTGGAGGCCCACCCTCTCGGCGAGGGCGGCGAGATCGGCCACACGCTGGCTGTCGCCGAAAACGTCGTGGTGCTGGAGCTCGATGAAGAAGTTGGCGACGCCAAGGCGGTCGCGATACTCCGCGGCGACTTCGTCCGCGCGCTGCCGCTCGCCAGCGGCGAGAAGACGGGCAATCTCTCCGTCGCGGCAGCCGGAGAGGACGATGAGCCCTTCGCCCAGCTCGAAGAGCCACTCTTTCTCGACGCGCGGCTCGTCCTTGCCGTAGGTGCGATAGGCGCGGCTGAGGAGGCGGCAGAGGTTGCGGTAACCCGCCACGGATTCGCAAAGGACGGTCAGGTGGGCGAGTGATGAGTGATGAGTGATGAGTGATGAGGACGGTGGGTTCGGCTCGGAACTCGGTTCTCGGAACTCGGAACTCACACTCAGTTCGCAGCCGGTGATCGGGCGGAGGCCGCGCTCAGAGGCGGCGCGAGCGTACTCCATGGCGCCGCAGAGGTTGTCGTGGTCGGTGATCGCGAGGGCGGGGTAGCCCAGGGCGAGGGCGCGGCCGACCATCTCGTCGGTGTTGCTGGCGCCTTCGCGCATGGACCAGCAGGAGTGGGCGTGGAGCTCGACGTAGGTGGCCACGGGGATAGCATAGAACAAACGTTCTGGCACGGATAGGCAACCCTCACCTGGCGCTTCCAACCGTCTCTCCGTAGCGCGAACGTCAGTGAGCGCTGGGATGCCAGGCCTCGCGGATGACGGTCTGGCGGCGGCGCGCCACATCGATCCCAGCTATCCAAAGCGTCCGCGCTACCGCAACAACCTGGCGGTATGCGCACACCGATCCCAGCGCTTGCTGACGCGCGCGCTACCGACGCGATCTCTCCGGGGCCTCATCCGTAGCGCGAACGTCAGTGAGCGCTGCAGTCGTCCAACTCACGGATCGCCCGACTCAATCCTGGCGCTCCAAAACGTATTCACAGGCAGCCGCGACTTGTCGTTCCGTCCAGAGATACCTGGTGCTCCCATGGCGAGACCACACCTTCTCGTCAGGAGAGACCAGTCCCGCTTCTCGGAGACGCCGAGTGCTCTCGCCTTCATGAGCACCATCACCGGTTCAGGCCGACCGGATGCGGACACCGCAACGTGGACGTGGTTCGTGCGCACGTTCGCCGCGTGGAGCAACCACCCCCGATGTGCACAAACCTCCGAGAGAGCGGTGGTGACAACAGCTCGTTCGTGGTCGCCGAGGACTACCGCCTCCTGGAGCATCTCCCTCCGCTCATACGAAGCGCGAACGTCGTACCGCCGAAGCGGCTCGCCAAGGACGTCGTTGTGGTGCATGTCCGTCGAGCCACGAGGGTCACCGTGAAGCCACGTGCCATAGCATCGGAACGTGATGAAGTAGGCGAGCGGTGCGTCGGGCACACGGCAGTATCGCGCCAGAGCTCTTGACGTGCTGCGATCGTTGTGGCGCGACACCGCTGGACCGTCTGTGCTCAGGACTCTCGAGATCGCGAGGCGGGGCATCCCAGCGCTTGCTGACGCGCGCGCTACCGACCCGATTCACTCAGATTGCGCACGCCTCGCGGAGACCCGCGATCTCACCCGCGCTCAGGCCCAGTTCGGACTGCAGCACATCCGTCGTGTCCGCCCCGAGGAGTGGGGCCGGCGTGAGTTCCGTCGGCGTGTGGTCGATGCGGATCGGGTTGCCGAGGATCTCGATCTCGCCACGCGTCGGATGATTGACGAGCTGAACCATGCCCCGGCCCTTGAGGTGCTCGTCCGTGAAGATGTCGCCGGAATCGAACACCGCCCCGGCGGGGACTCCGCAGGCCTGCAGGTCGGCCATCGCCTCGTGCTTGCCGCGCTGTGCTGTCCAATCGCCGATCAGGCCCTGCAGCCAGGGCTCGTTTTCTCGGCGCGCGGCGACCGATTGGACGCGCGGGTCGTCAACGAGCTCGGGGTAGCCGATGGCGACCAGCAGCCGCTCCAGCATCGGCCCCGTGTTCGCAACCACGTAGACGTAGTCGTTTGGCCCGAACGGTTTGCAGGCATAGGTGTTCGTTGGGGCAAGGTTGCGGAGGTTGTTGCCCACGCGCGGCACCGGGTCGCCAACGGCTTCGCGGGCGAGGAAGCCGACGCGCGAATAGCTCGCGATCGCCTCCTGCATTGAGACCTCGACGTGCGCCCCCGCGCCCGTGCGCTTCATCTGCACGTAGGCGGCGAGGATGCCGATCGCCAGCTGCATGCCGGTGCCGGTGTCACCGTAGGTCGCGCCCGAGCGGAGCGGCTCGGTATCAGCTGTTCCCGTCAGCGACATGCTCCCGCCGGCCGCCTGGGCGACCATGTCGTAGCTGCGGAAGCTGGAATACGGCCCGGTCGAGCCGAAGCCCTTGATCGACGCGTAGATGAGCGAGGGGTGGACGGCGCGCAGGTCCTCATAGCCCATGCAGAGCCGCTCCATCGCGCCCGGGGCGAGGTTCTCGGCGACGACGTCGAAGCGGGGCACGAGCCGGTGAACGAGCTGCCGCCCCGCAGCCTGCTTGAGGTCGACGGTGATGCTTCGCTTGTTGCCGTTGAGGTTGAGGAAGTAGGTGCGGTCGAGCGGCCCGGCCGCCCGGCCCCTGCCCGGCTCGCCGATGCCCGGCGGCTCGACCTTGACGACGTCCGCCCCCAGCCAGGCGAGCGTCTGCGTGGCGGACGTGCCGGCTTCGTACTGGGTGAAATCGAGGATGCGCATGCCTTCGAGCGGTGCTGTCATCGGGACCACCTCGGCTGATGATGGCGAATCCTATCAGGCTTGCGGGCCGCTGCGGTCAAACGGAGGAAGATTCAACGCCGAGAGCGTGTCGCCCCTGATAGTCATC
>JAYUAG010000066.1:0-6037 GCA_043741475.1 Thermoflexaceae bacterium
TGGGCTGTGGGTGAGGTGCTACGGGTGCTAAGGAAGCTGGAGGACGCACCGGCGGACGGGTTGCGCGTGGTGTAATGGTGGCGCGAGGAGGCTGGCATGGCAGTGACGCTAACGAGAGAGTTTGAGAAGGCCCTGAAGGAGACCGGAGATAAGGCCGGACTCACGACCGATGAGTTGCTTCGGCGCGCCTTGAAGCTCTACCAGTTGGCTGCGGACGCCGATCATGTCGTGTTGGCGAAGGGCGACTCGCGTCGCGAAGTTAAGCTTTAGCGCGATGTCGGAGCCAACCAACCCCGCGCCAGCAGCGTCCCCGGCCGCTCCCGCCCGGGAGCCGTCAATCGCTTCATCGAGCGCTCCGCCCGGGTCGGCGTCTGTGGAGCGACTCAATCTCAACGACCCCGCTTTGGAGCTGAAGGAGGCGACCGTTGGCTTCGTCAAAGCGGTCGCTTCGTTCCGCGACTGGACCGCAGCCATTCTGGCAGTCTGGTCTTGCTCGCGATCACCGGGGTGACGGCATATATCTTGAACGAATGGGCGAGCACCTCGCCCGAAGTTCCCAGCCTCGCAGCCGGGCCTTGCGCGCTCGCCGGTACAATGGCCACGCCTCTTGCCACGGGGACTGCAACCACAGCAACAGTCGTGCCCGCTCAGTCGGAGACCTGCCGACAGCTCGGCGATAGTTACAAGTCGCTCTCCGATCAGACTGGAAAACGAGTGACTGACGTGTACGACACGATTGTGCTGAAGATGTTCTTGCCGGTGTTAACGCTCCTTCTCGGATATCTGTTCGCTACCCAAACGAACCGCGGATAGGCGCGTCCTCGTCGCCCTCGTTCCGGTAGTATTGCCGCACTCTTGAGGTGGGGTGTTCGGCATGGATGACTTTCAGGGCAAGGTCGCGGTGATTACAGGCGGCGCGAGCGGCATCGGGTTAGCGACGGCGAAGGCGTTGGCGCGCGAGGGCATGAAGATCGTCGTCGCGGACATCGAGCAGGCCGCGATTGAGCGGGCGGTGCCGGAGATCCGGGCGCTCGGCGTCGAGGCGATCGGTGTGAAGACGGACACGGGCGACCGCACCGCCGTGGAGAAGCTCGCCGACGTTACCTGGGGGACGTTCGGCGCCTGCCATGTGCTCTTCAACAATGCGGGCGTCGCCGTCGCGGGCCCGATCGCGGAGATGAGCCACAACGACTGGGAGTGGTTGATGCGCGTCAACCTCTGGGGGCCCATCCACGGTGTCGAAGCGTTCGTGCCGCGGATGATCGCGCAGGACCAGGGCGGCCACATCCTCAGCACGGCCTCGTTCGCGGGCCTCGTGGCGAACGACGGGCTGGGGGTGTACTGCGTCACGAAGTACGGCGTGGTGGCGCTGATGGAGTGTCTCTACCGGGAGTTGAGCCCGCACGGCATCGGCGCCTCGGTGCTCTGCCCGATGCGCGTGGAGACGAACATCGGTAACTCTGAGCGCAACCGGCCGGCGGAGCTTGGGGTTGGCGCGACGCTACGCGCGGGCAGCGGCGACGAAGAGGGGCATTCCCAGGCGGGCCGCGTGATCACGACGGACGATGTCGCCCCGATGATCGTGCGCGCGATCCGGGAGAAGCGGCTCTACATCGTCACCCACCCGGAGAGCCGGGGGTTCGTGCAGTCGCGCTTCCGGCGCATTGATCGGAGCTACGACGAGTGATGGGCGACTGACCGACCGGCTTCCCGGCGGAGTCTTCCGTTTCCGGTACCTGGTCATTCCCGCGCGTTGCCATCGTGCCCATCAGTTTGCGTATTTCGTGGATCTTCGCGCCTTCGGTGGTTCACCCATCCTCCCTGACGTCTTCAGGCCGGAGGGCGTCGCGCGAACCCATCTCCGCGCCCATGCGGCGCAGTTCGCGGCCGTAACGCGCCGGCTTCTCCGCGATCCCGGCGAAGTAGCTGCGCGCCGGCGTCACCTTCACCCAGAGCCGCCGCCGGGGTAAGTAGAAGGTCATGCCCAGCCCGAGCATCGCCATGCCGACGGCCACCCAGAGGAACGTGTCGCCGGGGTCGCGTCGTACGTCGATACCAGCGCCGTCGAGCCGGCCGCGGAACTCGTACGAATAGCCGTTCTCGAATTCGACCGGCGCGTTCGCGGAGAGGAACGCTACGTCCTCGCTCAGACCCGCGACCGCGAGGCGCGGGCCACTTGCCGGGTCGTTCGTGAGCTGGAAAGTGACCGGCCCGTCCGCGCCGGGGAGGTCATCGACGCGAAGGGCCGGGATCGCCCTCGGCCCGAGATATTCGACGCGGAAGCCCACGTCGGCGACTGACTCGCCCTGGGAAAGGCCTCGTGGTTGGTCGAATCCACCGCCGGCGATGCCAACGCGCAGTTCGCTGCCAACCACGCGCCACGAGAGGGCGTACGCCAGATAGACGTCCGACCCGGAGCTTACGGGGAATGCCAGCTCACCGAGGGCCACGTCGTCCTCGCGCCCGTCGCTGAGCCCGGTATCCGTTGCCAGCTGGGCCACGGCTCCTTCGAAGAGCACCTGGCCCACGGCATTGGTCACGCGGAACGCCGGGACGATGGTGGACTTTGCGTTGAAATCGACAACCTGGTCGAAGACGACCTGGCCGTTCGGCGCGGTCACCTTCAGGCGCGCGAGGTCATCGAAGAAGGCGGCCTGGTGGAACTTGTAGCCGAAGGCGCTGCAGGGGTCATTCACGGTCGAGGTGCAGGTGACGGCGCGGTCGCCGCGCGTGACTTCGAGGTGGCTGCGGAAGTCAACAATGTTCCCAGTCGCGTCCACGCCACGGACGGCGTCGACCATCTTGACGAAGATCTGGCCGCCGCCCGGCGTCGCGAAGATCGGGATACCGGGGTTCCCCTCAGCCAGGGCGAAGGTCTCGTTGTACCCGCCGAACTTCGTCAGCACGCTCCCCACGAGCACCATCAGCAACGCCAGGTGGCTGACGAAGGTTCCGTAATGGCTCCAGCCGAACCGCTCCGCGAAGAGATAAGCCGTCCCGTCAGCTTCGCGCACGCGCTCCACCCGGTAACGGCGTTTGCGCAGCGCGGCTTCGACGGTCGCCGCGCCGCCGGGGTGGGTGTAGTCCGCGCGATGGTGCGCCGTCTCGAAGTAGCGCTCACTCACCTCGCGCTGCGGCCGGTGGATGCTCCGTGCCGTCGGGCGGAAGCGGCTCACGGCGCAGACCGTGACGGCGACGATGATCACGATCCAGAGCCCCACGAACCAGGGCGCCTGGAAGATCTCGAACATACCCAGCCGGTCCATCGGCCCGGTGAAGGCGCCGTAGTCGTCGCGTCGCAGCTCGATCCAGGCCGCCTTGGCGGCGGCGTTGCCGCGCATCGCCTCCGGGAGTTGGGGCACGACCACGCCAATAAGGCCGAACAGCACCGCCAGCGCGATCAGCGTCAGGGCGAACTTGGCGTTCGCGAGCAGCCGCCAGACCGTCCCGAAGGGGTCGAGCCCCGCCGCCTGCGGAGTCGCTACCGGCCGCGCGTCCGTTGCCATCAGCGGCGCCTCCGGGTCATGTCGCGGCCATCCGCTCAACCTCGGCCAAAGCGTCGGCGGAGAGGCGTCCCAGGTAGATCTTGCGGATCACCCCCTGGGGGTCCAGGAGCAGGCTCACGGGCAGGCCGCGGCCAACGCGATACGCCTGCGAGACTTCGCCGTCGCGGTCAAGGACGATCGGGTAGGTCAGCCCGAAGCTCTCCGTGAACTCGCGCGCGGTCGCGGGCCGCTCCTGTTGATTCACACCGACCACCGTGAACGGCCGCTCCTTCAGGCGAACCGAAAGGCTCTGGAGGTCGGGCGTTTCGCTACGGCACGGTTCGCACCATGAAGCCCAAAAGTTGAGCAGCACCCACTGCCCCCGCAGGGCGCTCAGGCGGGTGTCCGCGCCTTCGGGCGAGGCGAGGAGGAAGTCCGGTGCCGGGCGTCCCACTTGCGCGGCGGGTTTCTGGCCCCCACGGTTCAGGCCCTGCGGTAGCTCGACGATGCCGAACTCGCCCGAATCGACGCCTCCGCCACTGTCAGGGTTGCGCACTTCGAACCACCAGAGCGCGGCGGCCACGGCGAGGACGATCAGCATGGCCACGCCGAGCGTCGAGCCCGCGCCGGAGTACTCGCGCCGCCGGTTCGGGCGTTCGTCCGGGAGGGGAAGGTTGTCGCCATCCATCGCCTGTGAGGGTAGCACCGGGTCTGGACGTGGGCGCGTCAAGACGCTCGAACGGGTTAACACAAAGACGCGAAGGACACCAAGGATCCTTCCCAAGAGACCTTCGTGTCCTTCGCGCCTTTGTGTGAATCTGGCCGGACGGTGCGACCGACGTTTCAGGCGTCGGCGGCCAGCATCAGCGTTTGGCGGCCCGAGCGCAGATCAAGGTCTCCGACGCCGACGGCGAAGCCCTCCGGCGCGATGAACTCGCCCGTCATGCCCTCCGGCAGACTGATTACCGCCCGCATCCACGACTCGCGCATCTCCCACGCGACCTCGATATCGCCCAGGACCGTGGGGAAGACGCCCTGCGCCCAGGCGAGGTCGCAGGGCTGGGGCGCGATGCGCACGAGCCCGAACCCGGCTGCCATCGGCGCTACGCCCAGCACCTCGGTCGAGAGCTGGTAGAGGGGCGACGTCGAAAAGCCGTGACAGAGGCTGGCGGTGGGGTCGAAGCTCTCCCAGAGAGTCGTCGCGCCGCGGTCGATCATGGGGCCGAAGCGGTCGCGGATGAGCTCCAGGGCAAGGTCGAACCGCCCCGCCTTCGCCAACGCCCGGTAGACGAAGTGGCTGTAAAACGTGTTCGCGAGGACGACGTTGGTTTCCGGGTCGAAGGGCAGGCTCACCGGGGCGATCGGCGGCGCGGCCGTGAACACGAGTTTCGCCGGGTCCGTGATCGCGGCCACGATCGACTCCCAGCGCTCAGCTGGCGCCACGTCCCAGAGGATCACGGAGGCGTTCCCGTGCTGCGAAACGCGGGCGTCACGGGCCCCCGTCTGCGGGTCGACCGAATCGACGTAGACACCCCGCGTCGCGTCCCAGTGCCGGGCGTTGAGCGCCGCGACGATGCCGTCGGCGTGGGCGCGATAACGCAGCGCAGCGCGTTCGTAGCCGATCGCACTCGCGAGCCGTGCTGCCGCCCGAAAGGTACCGCAAAGCTGCGCATTCAGCGCGCAAGCCTCTCCCGCGCGCCCGAACGCGGCCCAGTCCATGAAGTGCCAGTAGGGCAGCTCGGCGACGAGCCCGTGGCTATCCAGCTGCCGTTCGAACCAGGCGAGTGCGCGCTGGATCGCGGGGAAGATCTCTTCGACGGTCTCGCCGTCGCCCGTGTGTTGCCAGTGCTCGGCCGCGTTCAGGATCCAGTGGAGCGCAAACCCAGGGATCGTGAGGATGTCGCGGCCGTGGTCGCCTGGGGCGAACATCTGGGGGAGGCCGTCTTCGCGCTGGCTCTCCGCTGCCTGGCGGAGGAAGTGGCGGTTGAGAGCGTTCACGCTCGGGCCAAACGCCGCCTGCCCGACCAGGTATTCGACGTGCGCGTCGCCCAGCCACTGGCGCTGTTCGCGGCCGGGGCAGTCTTCCCAGCCGTCGTGCATGCACTGCTGGAGGGTGTGGCGGGCCACCTCCCACATCTCCGTGAGCTGGCCGTCCGAGCAGGAAAAGCTTCCGCGCTCTTCCGCGGGATAGCGCGTATAGGTCGCGCCAACCTCGCGGATGGACACGCCCTCGGGCGCGTTGCGGACGACCATCTGCATGTAGCGCAGGCCCGTCCATTCGGCGCGCTCGAAGCGCTGGGTGCCCGGCCGGCAGGTATAGCGCGAGACCTGAGACCCGTGGGCCATGTTGCGGTCGATATGCGGGAGCTGTGGGTCCGAATCGAACTCGCCCGGCGTCCCCTCCGCCACCGCAAGCTCTATCACCTCACCCCCGCGCGCCTCGACGGAGAAGAAAGGGTGGGCGGCGTAGATGCGCCCAAAATCGAGCATCACGGCGACATCGAGGTTCGGGAGGGTACGGATCGTCGTCGCTTCGTCCGCGTCGGTGAGCA
>JAYUAG010000067.1:0-6019 GCA_043741475.1 Thermoflexaceae bacterium
CCTTCCGAGAAGCGATAGTTGTCTTTCTCGCTGGCACGGTGGGCGCCCGCTGACTCGCCGACAGTTGGCCTCGACCCTGAGCACGATGGTCCGACCGCAGGCTGAGCGCGGCCAGGCTCCGCACTCCGCTCGATCCCCCACCCATATAACCAGCCCTATAGACGTGGAGGATCAGGCTGCTGAAACTCCTTCGCTAACGAGTGAGCCTGACGGGCGGGTTGCCGCTGCCAGGGCTGCCCGGCCTGCACGGGCCGGCCGGGACACGCGTGCGGCCAGGGCGGACTCTGGGGCACACAGGTGGATGCTCGCCGCTGCCGCTGGTGCCTCCCGTCATTGGCGCGCGAGGCTCAGCGTTGACCCCGCCGGGTCCATCTCCGGGGCCTGCTGCAGTGCGCTGTCCGCGCTGCGACAAGCGGATCGTGCGGGTCTCGGCCGGTGCTTACGTGGAAACAAAGTGTCCCCGGCGCCACACCTCCTTCGAACTGCGCGTGAAGAAGCCGTAGCCACACGATCCTCACATGGCGTTCTTCCGGCGGACGGCCATGCTCAAGCACCTCTCCACGGCCGGTTGAACAAGGCGCATGGTCAGGTGCGCGCCCCACGCTACCGCGCAGATCAAGCTCTGGGTAAAGGGACCTCCAGGGTGAACGGCCGGCCATTGACCCGATCGCAGTGCACGATGAGCTGGGCTCCGTTCTCGTCGACGCTGATCCGGAAGAGCATTGAGGCTGCAGCCTCTCCGAGCGTTACGCTAGTGTCCTTGATGCCCAGCGCCGCCTGGAATAACACCTCTTCCAGCACTGCCTTGCCCCAGACTGTCAGCAGTTCATCGTCGGCATCGCCGGTTTGGTGGTTCATGGTCACGTCATCCTTGTCTTTCAATCGAAGCTCTCCAGGGCTCCGTAGTCGTCGATGGCGATCGTGATTCGCCGGATCATCTCCATTGACACGCTTTCCGGCTGCATATCCGGCAACTGAGGCGGTGGACAGAGCGACGGCGTCCACATCAGCAGGGCTGTGAACGTCTGCTGGTGGCACATTCTGTGTGCTGCCTCCGGGTCTATTTCGACGCCGAAATCCCGTCGGAGATTCTCCAGATAGCGCTGGAGCAGGTCCTCTCCCCACGCTCGCCGGCTCTCCACCGAGAGCGTCGTCGCGAGCGCGTACGAGATGTCACGGGCCCAGGTTCCGCGGCAGACGCGTGCCCAGTCGCTCAATCCCATCCGTCCGTCCGCCGTGACGTACCAGTTGCCGAGGTGAACGTCGGAGTGGATCACCGTGCGAGGCAGCTCGCTGTGCGCCCGCACGGCCTTCATCGCCGCGGCCCAGACATCGTCTCGGCGGGCCAGCACCCGCTCGGGGATGACATCGGCGGCGTGGGTCATCGCTCGCTCGTGGTATTCCTGAATGCCGGCGCCGAGCGCGCCCTGGAAGAAGGCTTCGCAGGTGCCGAGCCAGGCGACGCTTTCGAGGCTGGTGGGACCGGAGGCATCCCGCATGAACGTCCCATGAAGCTGCGCCAGCGTGTCAATGATGTCTTCCGCCTGCGTCCGATCGATGACGGTGCCGACGCGGCAAAACGTAGCGCCGCGGGTCACGGTAAGGTCTTCAAACAGGTGCATCGAACGGCCGGAGACGGGATCGCGGGCCGTGTACACGCAGACCGGTGCCTCGATATTGAGGTGCAGTCTGGCCTCGCTCAGAAACCTGCCCTCCGCAGGTGCCGCCATACCCTGCGACAGGCGCATAGCAACGCTGGGCGTGGTCTTCGCGAACAGCTTGTCGGGCAGGCCAGCGGCCCTCCCGGCGGCATTCCAGGTAACATCCAGGCTGCGACGCACGCTGGACCCTTCGGAGCCGCCCGTCATCCTCACCGACTCAGCTTCGGCTCCAGGTGTTCGGGCACCGACCGTCGCAGTCAGCCACTGGGGTGTAATGGCCTCGGCGTGCCAGGGCACGTCGGTGGCTACCGTCGCTGCCGGTCGCGTCATCTGGTCCCACAGGGCGTGCGCGGCAATCCGAGCTCTGGTGCGAAGGGGCATGGTCAGACCTCGCTTTCCGTTGAATGCGGTGGACGCTATAGCAGCGCTTGTCGTTAAACAAGCTGGCAACAGCTCTTCGCTCGACCAGATTGGCATCACGCAGTGTCGGCCGACGGTTGCGGCTCACGAACGGTGTAAACGAGCTGGCGGGTGCGGCCTCCTCGCGTTCATGGTGTTCAGGCCGCCGAAGCGGTCTCAAGTTGGTGTTCGCCAGTCTGGACGGCGAGCGGCTGCTTGAGAAGACGGTCGCGCAGCTCATCGAGCAACCGTTCGGGTGTACCAGCTTCGGCAGCGAGCGCACCTGACGCGTACTGTCGCGCCCGACGAGGCCTCCGCGCCGTCCATGCTCGTTCGCTTGCTGAGATGGTCATTGCTGATACTCCCTTATGAGTTGATTGATTGCCCATGCCACGGCTTCTCCCGCCTGCTGGCCGGAGAGACCGAGGTATTCATTGAGAAGGCCGAGCGTCTCGGACGTGCAAAGGACGGTTACGACCGAGACCAACGCCTCGAACTCCGTGGCGTCCATCTGCGCGGCAACCGGCCCGAGCCCGAGCCGCACCTCGGCCACGCGCTCCGCAAGTTGCGCGTGGCGGATCGCATCGCCCTCCGCCGAACGCCAGGCCGGCGCCATCAACGCACGCCGCCCGTTCAGCCGGGGGAAGATCGTGCGAACGCGCTTGGCGATCGAGGCGGGCGTTGTGAGCGGCGGCGGCCGGAGGCCTGCTGCCTGATCGAGGTGTCGCGGACGGCGGCGATCAGTCTGGACTTGTCGCTGTAGTGGCGGTAGACCGTGGGGACGGAGACCCCCGCCTCGCGCGCCACCGCCGGGATGGAGAGCGTCGCCGGCCCTCCTTCGAGGACGCGAACGGTCGCTTCGAGGATGCGCCGAGCGGTGTCTTCGGCATGGGCGGCGCGCAGCGAGCTGCGGTATTCGCGGGGTGTCGTTCTATTCACGATAGGTATCGAATTGTGAATAAATGATTCATGTCAAGGGCCTGGTGACCCGCCCGCAGGAGCGCACGGCGACCGCGGGCGCGTGGCGAAGGCGATCAAGCTCCGAGGCTTCGTCTAAAGGGTGTGCGGATCGCGGTTTCCGTGACGGCCCCGGAGCCGGTCCGAGCCGCGACGGTCACGGAGCGGGGTTGTGTCACACGGCTGCCGGGAAACGGTCGATCCCGTCGCCCGGCATGGTCGCCGCAGCCCGCTTGCTTAGGCGGGCGGTTCGGAAGGCGGGACATTCCACGAACGACTCTTCGACCAGATGAACAAGTTCGTGGATTGGCGCCAACGACGAGTTAGCAGCCAGTTTGAAGTCGACACCGTCGCATGATCACCCGAGCGGCGTGGCTCCTGGAAGTTGCTGCACGACGCGATCCTTGGGCGCACCCCGCCACCCGATTCAGCGGTGGACCACCGGCTTGCGCTTGGCGCGCCGCGCGGCGGAGACTGACGCCGGGCCCGGCGCGCGGTTCGGGTGGAGGCGTGATCGCATGACCAGCCCTGCATCCGCGGCCGGGGCGCCGGTGCTGTCTCCCAGCCAGTCCGTACTGAAGTCGGTGCACGATTCAGCGGATCGGCTGCGCGTGCAACCAGAGATCGTGGCGTTACTCGATACGTCTTGGCGCGAGCTCCACGCGCAGCTGCCAGTGCGGATGGACGACGGCAAGCTACGCATCTTTGAGGGCTACCGCGTCCAGCACAACGGCGCCCGCGGTCCCTACAAGGGCGGCGTTCGCTACCACCCCCAGGCCGATATCGACGAAGTGCGCGCGCTGGCGATGCTCATGACCTATAAGTGCGCGCTGATGGAGCTGCCCTTTGGCGGCGCCAAGGGCGGCGTGCGCTGCGACCCCATGCGCATGAGCGAGACGGAACTGAACCGGCTGACGCGCACCTACACGCAGCACATTCACATGATCCTCGGGGTGTCTCGAGATATTCCAGCGCCGGACATGGGCACGAACGCGCAGACCATGGCCTGGATGATGGACGCGTACGGCGCGCTGCACGGCCACACGCCGGGGATCGTCACGGGGAAGCCGGTCGAGCTGGGGGGCAGTTTCGGGCGCGAGCAGGCTACGGGCCGCGGCGTCGTCGCCTGCATGCGGGAGTACGCAAAGCGTGACGGGGTTGACCCGCGGGAGATCCGGATCGCGGTGCAGGGCTATGGAAACGTGGGTTCGTGGACCTGCCGCCTTGCCGCCGAGGCCAACTTCCGTGTCGTCGCCGTGAGCGACGTGAAGGGCGGGGTGGCGAACCCGCTGGGCCTCAACATCGCCGCCCTCGACCGCTACTACGCGATCGCCGGGACGGTCGCCGGGTTCGACGGTGGCGAGGCGATCACGGGCGATGGCGTGCTGGAGACGGATTGCGACTACCTTGTGCCGGCGGCGCTGGGCGAGGTGTTGACTGGCGAAACCGCGGGGCGGGTGCGGGCGCGCGTGGTGGTCGAAGCGGCGAACCATCCGGTAACGCCGGCTGGCGACGAGATCCTCGCGCAACGCAAGATCGTCTGCCTCCCGGACGTACTCGTGAACGCTGGGGGCGTGACCGTTTCCTACTTCGAATGGACGCAGAACATTCAGCAGTTTCGCTGGCCGATCGACCAGGTGAACGAAGCCCTGGAAGAGAAGATGGTGATGAGCTTCCAGGAGCTGCTGGCGCGCGCGGAGCGCGATGGCACGCGGCCGCGGCAGGCCGCCTTCGATATCGCCCTGGAACGGGTGGCGAAGGCGATCAAGCTCCGGGGCTTCGTCTAAGGTTGGCGGATCACGGTTTCCGTGCGGCCGCTGAGCAGGTCCGAACCGGGCTGGTCACGGCGCGGTTGTGTCACACGGCGTCAGGGGACGTTCGATCGCGTCGCCGGGCATGGTCGCCGCAGCCCGCTTGCTAACGCGCGCGGTTCGGAAGGCGGATGAAGGCGGGACAAAAATCAGGTCATCTCAGGGTGCGGCGACGCGCAAGAACGGTTAGCATGGAGTGAATGATTAACGGCTGGGCGCGGCGCACGTTCACATCCCTTTCGGACCGGCACTACCGCACGCTCTGGATCGGGACGAGCCTCTCGTTTCTGGCGTTTGCGATGTCGAGCATCGTGCAGGGGATCGTTGCCTTCGATATCACCGGGAAGAACGGCGACGTCGGGACGGTCGCCCTCGGCATGGGCGTCGCCACGATCCTCACGGCGCCGTTCGGCGGGGTGCTGGCGGACCGGATCGCGAAGCGAGTCCTGCTGTTGATCGGGCAGGGACTGATCTGCGTGAACTTCACGCTCGTTGGCGTGGCGATCCTGATGGATGCAATCACGATCCCGTTGCTGGTGCTCTCTACGTTCATGATGGGCCTGACGTTTTCGTTTATCGCGCCCGCGAGGCAGGCGTGGATCGGCGAGCTCCTGACGGGCCCAAAGCTGACGAACGGCATCGCCCTGCAACAGGTCGGCATGACGGCGACGCGGGTGCTCGGTCCCTGGCTCGCGGTGGCGCTGATCGCAGCGCCGGGAGTGGGCACGGGCGGGACCTACGTCGCGATGGGCGTAATGATCTTCCTCGTGGTGCTGACGCTCGCCAGGATGCCGGCCTCGCGGCCGCGGGCGCCAGGAAGGGCATCGGCGTTCTCGGACATGAAGCTCGGTATCAGCCACGTAGCCAACCGCCCGAGGCTGGCGCTGCTCGCAGCCTCGTTCATGCTGGTGGTGATGTTCGGGTTTTCCTACCAGGTGATCCTGCCGGGATACCTGAAGAACGAACTGGGCCACAGCACGCGGGACATGGGCTGGCTGCTCGGGATATCGGGGGCCGCGGGGCTGGTGGCGACGATCGCGGTCAGCAACGTCGCTGCCGGGCGCCACGCCTGGCGGGCGCTGGTGGGCGCGGCGGCGCTCCTCGGCGTCGGATTGATGCTGCTGTCAGTCGCCCCGGGATTTGGCGCGGCGCTCGGCGTGATGGCGCTGATCGGCGCAGGTTCGAGCGTTT
>JAYUAG010000068.1:0-2519 GCA_043741475.1 Thermoflexaceae bacterium
CAGCGACTACCAGGAACTCTGCGCCCTTCCCTTTGTGGCTTCGCGGGAAGTCGTTGAACTCGATGGCACGTCCGGACTCGTGCACAGCGATGCCGTCCGTGTGGCTGTCGAACTTCGGCTGGACGGTAACGACGCACCCCAGGAGCGGCTCGCAACGCTGACTGCCAGCCTCGCCGCCGCGTCCGCGGGCGTGAGCTTCGTCCGCGCCTACTGGACGGCGGGCGAGCGACGGGCCACGGCTCTGTTCGAAACGACCGAGCCGGACCGCTTTGAGCGCTGCCTCGCGGACGTCGTTGAGCAGCCTCCAGCGCGCGTCGTCGAACTCGGCCCGGCGGACTACCGATGAGTTCGCCGCCGCCCGGACGCCCGGACTCTACGCAGTGCCCGCGGGGAGGACGATGTTGAGGTGGGGTGGTCTCGTCGATGCGCAGATTTGGCCGCAACCCGCGGACGGTGTATCCCATAGCTAGAGATGAGTGCGACGTGCGCCCCCGCCCGCCGAAAGTCCTGCGTGCCCGTTCGACCACCGCTATGAAACCCTTCTGGCAGATCCTGCCGGGGCTTCTCGTGCTGGCGGTCGCCTTCCTGGGCATTATCGCTGTCTCTCTCGGCCCAGCCGCGCGGGGCCACTCCGAGGACTCTTTCCCCGAATTCTTCCCCACGCCAGCCGCGCCCACCCCCACGCCCGGCGTCCCGCCGCTACGTCGCGCGATCGTCGTCGGTGCGGTCGCGGGCGATCAGGGACGGCTGACCTCGCTCCCCGGCGCTGGCTGCGCGGGCACGGTCCGGCCGGGCGGCGAAGCAGCCCTCTCGCTCGTCTCGGCGGGACGGATTCGGGCCTTCCGCGTCCACATGCCTGCCACGGCCCGGCCCGATGTCGCCCTGCCCGTCATTCTCGACTTTCACGCGCTCGCCGCTACCGCCGCGATCGAAGAGCAGCTCAGCGGCCTCCTCCCCCTCAGCGACCGCGAAGGGTTCCTCCTCGTTTCTCCCGAAGGGACGGGCTCGCCCACCGGCTGGAACGCGCTTCTCAGCGGCGACCCCACGGTCGACGACGTGCGCTTCACCGAGGACTTGATCGGCTACGTTACCCGGAATTTCTGCGTCGACGCGAAACGGATCTACGCGACCGGCTTCAGCAACGGCGGCATGCTCGCCTCGCGCCTGGCCTGCCGCCTTGGCGACCGCATCGCCGCGGTCGTGCCCGTGGCCGGGGTCTACCGCCCCGGCGAGGAGTGCTCGCGACTCGCGCCGATCATGGCCATCCACGGCACGCTCGACGATGTCGTCCCCTTCAACGGCGGCACGATCATCGGCATCGTGCCCTACGAAGGCCCGCGCATGATCCTGAAGGAGTGGGCGCTGCAGGATTCGCGCTGCATCGACCTCATCGACATCACCACGATGGGCCCAGGCGTGACCCTCGAAGCGTACCGTGGCTGCGGCCGGGAAGAGGTGCAGCTGCTCGTGATCGAGGGCCTCGGCCACGCGCCCCCACCACAGGGGACGACGCCGGAGATCATCTGGTCGTTCATGAAGCGCCACCGGCTGCCATAGGAACCACCTGGTAGCCGCGGCCCGCTGTGGCCGCGGACGGGCGAACCTTGCCCGGAGCTTGTCTGGCCGGGCCCCCGCCGCTCCTGGCTGCGAGCGCCAGTCCGCGCGCGCAGCGGGCGACTACCTGATCTAGCGGAACCGCGGTGGGCGTTTCTCCACCAGAGCCGCTACGCCCTCGCGATAGTCCGGGCCGCGCATCATCTCCCGGATGAGCGCTTCGCCGCTTTCGACGCTCGCGCCGATGCCGCCGTGGAGGTCCGTGTAGATAGCGCGCTTCGTCGCCCGCAGCGAGGCCGGTGACACGTGCACGGCCAGGTCGCGCGCGTACGCGAGGGAGTGGTCCATTAACTCCTCCGGTGGAACGACCGCGTTCACGAGCCCCATCGCCGCTGCTTCCTCGGCGAGGAACGTCCGGCTCGACAGGAGGATGTCGTTCGCCCGCGTGAGCCCGATGAGCCGCGGCAACAGCCAGGAGAGCCCGTACTCGGCCGGGAGCCCAAGTTTGCCGTGTGCCGTCGTCAGCTTCGCCCCCGCCGCGGCGAAACGAATGTCGGCGTAGCAGGCGAGGACAAGGCCAACGCCCGCGGCCGGGCCGTTGATTGCCGCGATCACCGGCTTCGTCAGGCCGAAATGGAAGGCGAAGTTGTGGTCGAACTCGGGCGAGACGCCGTAGCCGGGGTTGGCCATCACGTCCGGCGTCCCGGGGTCATAGCCGCCCTTCTCCAGGTGCCCTTCGAGCGCAGCCGAATCCGCCCCGGCGCAGAAGCCACGGCCCGCGCCGGTGACCACGACGGCGCCGACGTCCGCGTCGTCTTCGGCGAGGGCGACGCAGTGGCGGTACTCCGCGTGCATGCGGCCCGTCCACGCGTTGAGGCGGTGGGGACGGTTCAGCGTCACCGTGGCGACGTGGTCGCGCACCTCGTAGAGCGTCACCCTGAGTTCCATCCCCTGAGCCTACCGCG
>JAYUAG010000069.1:0-5996 GCA_043741475.1 Thermoflexaceae bacterium
TGGTAGCGCATAGGGGATTCGAACCCCTGATCTCCGCCTTGAGAGGGCGATGTCCTGGGCCGCTAGACGAATGCGCCAGACCCTCCGAGGATACCGCAAGGGCGATTCGCGGGGCAAGGAGCCGGGCATGATGGGGTTGCGGTTGGGTACGGTGCGCGCGTCCGCCATCATGCGGATCCCAGCGGCCAGGGACGGCCGCGACTCATGGTGGATCGTCCTCCTCGCGGTACTGATCATTGCCGGTTGCTCCGGCGGCAAGGGCAGCTCGGCGCCCGCTTCGACCGCCGAGCCGTCCGCGACCGTCAACGCCACACCCGAACCCTTGCCGCCGATCGTGCAGGAGACGCTCGATGCCGTGGCGAAGCTGCGCGGGCTCGATGCGCCGCCCGCTCTCAAGGCGCGCGTCGTCACCCGCGCCGAAATGCCCGCCGCCTTCGCCGCGGCGCTGACTGACAGCGACCGCGCCTGGTTCGCCCGCACGACGACGCTCTACCGGCTCCTCGGCTATCTCCGCGCCGACCAGGACTACTACTCGCTCTACCTCTCGCTCGCGGAAGGCGCCATCCTCGGCTTCTACAACCCCATCGACGACACACTTGTGGTCGCGACCGAGGGCGGCGCCGCGTCCTTTGAGGCGCTCTCGGCGGGCGAACGCGGCGTCCTCGCCCACGAACTGGTCCACGCCATCCAAGACTACCACTTTCATCTGGACCAGACGACGGCCGCCGTCCTTGACGACCTTGACCGCAACCTCGCCTATACGGCCGTGATTGAGGGGGACGCGAACACCCACCAACAGCTCTACATCCGCCGCGCTACGCTCCCCACCGGAGCCGGGCCAATTCTCCTGCTCTCCGCCGCCGCCTCGCAGAGCCTGCCCTTGCCGATCAGCCGCGAACTCCAGTTCCCCTACACATCCGGGGCCGAATGGATCGCGGGCCTCCGCGCGAAGTTGGGCACGGGCGCGATCGACGCGCTCCTCAAGACGCCGCCTTCGGGTACGTGGCAGGTGTTCCACCCCGACCGGACGGCATTCACACCAACCGCGGTGAAGCTCCCGGACCTCGCGAGCCCCCTCGGCGGCGGCTGGCGGCGGGATTCGGGCGGCGCCTTCGGCGAGTTTCAGTGGGGCAACTTCCTCCAGACCCGCCTTCGTGGCCTCGATGCGACGACTGCCGCAGCCACCTGGACTGGCGACCACTACGACGTCTATCGCAACGGCGCCGAAGCGGTCGCCGTCTTCGACCTGCGTACCGCGGACGACGCTGCCCTCCCTGTTCAGCTGAAGAAGTGGCTCGACGGCTCCGGGACGCAGGTAAGCGAACGCGAGGGGGTGACGGCGGGAGTGATGACCGACGGCCGCACTTTCCTCATCCGGCCGGCGCCCGGCCGCACGCTGATGGTTATAGGGTCATCGGAAACGCTCGCCCGCCGCGCCCTCGAACTGCTCGTCCGCGGCTGACCTGTCGCGCAAAGAACCATCGCCACGCTTGCGGTCCCCCTCGCCCGCGAAGTCGGGAGAGGGGGTCGGGGGGTGAGGGCCTATCGCGCGGCGCCCGACGCGGTGGCCGCCGCGCCGATCTTGAACATGCGCGTCCCGCAGACCCCGCACTTACCCTCGGTTGCCGGCTTGCCGTTCTTCATCGTCACCGGGGCCGCGTTCAGCATCTCCCGCGACGCGCGGCACTTCATGCAGTAACCCTTCGGAACGGTCGCCGTTGCCGTCGCCGCCGCGCGCTGGGGTGCGAGCCGCGGCGGTGCGGCCAATGTCGCCGGTGCGGCCGCGGGCGCTGCCTCCCGCGGCGCTTCCTGAGCGCTCGCACCAAGGGCCGCGCCGATCTTGAACATGCGCGTCCCGCAGACCCCGCACTTACCCTCGGTGGCCGGTTTACCGTTCTTCATCGTCACCGGGGCCGCGTTCAGCATCTCCCGCGACGCCCGGCACTTCATGCAGTAGCCCTTCGGAACGGTCGCCGTCGCGGGCCGTTGGGGCGCGAGCCGCAGCGGGGCCGGTGGCGGCGATGCCTTCGACTCGCGTTCCACCTGCTGGGCCGCGCCAACGATCACCGCTTCATGCTTAAGCCCTTCGAAGGCGTCCTCAATGCACTGCACGACCGCGTCGATGTCCGGGATCAGTTCAGGGTCCGCGCAGAGGCCCCAGTAGAGCGTGCCGTTGTAGCTCGTCAGCGCGCAGCCCAGGCCCAGGCCCATGGAGAGTGGTACCAACGGCCACAGCGTCTCGACCTTGCGGCCCACCATATACAGCGGCACCTGCGGGCCTGGTACGTTCGTGCAGACGATGTTGAAGAGCGGGTTTGTCTGGGGCGCGAAGTAACCCGCGATCGCCTGGGACTGGGCGGGCATCGACTCGGTCTGGCGGCTCATGATCGCGAAGCCGCCGGCCTGGTTCGCCTCTTTCAGCTCGTTCATGCGCGCGCAGACGCGCCGGTGGCGCTCGCCCGCGTCCGTCATGCCGACGGGCAGCGGCGCCAGCATCATCGAGACCTGGTTCCCAAGGGCAGTCTTGTCCGATTCGTTGCGTACGTTCACCGGCACCATCGCCCGCAGCTCCACTCCTTCGGTGCGCAGACCGGCGTGGCGAAGGTAGTTTCCCAGCCCGCCGGAGAGCACGGTGAGCACCAGGTCGTTGATTGTTCCCCCGAGCACGGCCCGGAGTTGGCGCAGTTCGGCGAACGCCATGGGCATCACGCCGTGGCTGCGGCGCGCGCCTACTGGTCTGTTCCAGGGAGTTGCGGGCGCGGGCTGAAGCATCGCGGGCGCCGCCGTGGCCAGTGCACGGCTCATCACCCGGAATTCGTCCAGTTGGCGCTGCGGGTCGAGCGAGCGCCGGAACGAGTCCGCCGCCGCCTGCATCGCCTGTTGGACGGCGTCGCCCCAGGCGTCGCGCAGCCGCTGCGCCGGGTCCGGTGGCGTGGCCGGCACATAGGGACGCGGCTCTTCCGGCTCTGCTTCCGCCTTGAGGTCGGTCACGATCGTGAGCAGCTCGATGCCGGAGACGCCATCGACCATGCAGTGATGGACGAGCGACATGACGGCCGAGCGTCCTTCCGGCAGGCCGTGGATCACGACCATCTTCCAGAGCGGCCGGTCGCGCGGGAGGATAATGGCGAACTGGTCCGCGATCGCCTGGCGCAATTCGCGGTCCCCGGCCCCCGGCGGCAGCGTGATCTCGTCGATATGCCGGGAGACATCGAAGCCCGGGTCGTCTTCCCACAAGGGGTGAGCGATGTTGAACGGGTCGAAGGCGGCGCGCTGCCGGTAGCGCGGCAGCCGGTGCATCCGGCCCTCCATATGACGGACGAGTTCCTCGCGCGGGAGGGCGGCGTCGAGCAGCGATGTCGAGCCGATGTGGAGCGCCGCGCCGGGCCTCTCGAGGTAGAGGAAGCTGGCGTCCGCCGCCGTCATGCGCCTGCGGAGTTGATCGTCTGCCATCGCCATTCACCTCACCCGGGGGATCCTACTCCCTCCGTGTCGATCGGGCGTGTCCACCGGAATGATCCTTGTGATACCACTTATCAACGACGATAATGCAATGGAGGGAACACCGCTCGACTGTAGTGTCACCGTCCGGAAACTAATACGTGAAGCGGTGCGGTGAAGCCCGTCGGGGCGACCCGGGATCGCTTCGGAGGGAACACATGGCCGAAATGGCGCACTCTTTCACGGGTGCTGCTGGCGACCCGTTCAGCGAGGACCCGTCAGTCCAACCTGCCAACACGCCACTCTGGCGCGAGATTTTCGCCGGGCTCGATTGGCTATCGCTCCAGCTTTCGCCCACCAACATCGGTTGCGGGGTGCAACGGGGCCACGGCGAACCCGTGGTGCTCGTCCCGGGGTTCATGGGGAGCGATTCTTACCTTGTCTTCCTCTTTAGTTGGCTCGCGCGCATGGGCTATCGCCCCTATTTCAGCGACATCGGTGTCCTCGCCGACTGTCCCGACCACCTCTGGCGATTGCTGCTCGACACCGTCCGGCGCGCCGAGGCCGATACCGGGATGAAGGTCAGGCTCATTGGTCACAGCATGGGCGGGATGCTCGCGCGCACGGTTGCGCTCGAATACCCGGAACATGTGGCCGGCGTAATCTGTATGGCCGCGCCCTTTCGCGACAGCGTCCGCGCCCATCCCAGCCTCATCGCCGCCACCGACGCGCTCAGGCGGACAGCCGGTAAAGGCAAGACGAACGGCGTCGGCGGACATATTGGGCCATCTTGCTTCAGCGGCCACTGCACCTGCCTGTTCGTGAAGAACATGCTCGCGCCGGAAGCGTTGCGCGTGCCCCACTTCGCCATTTTCTCGAAGACCGACGGCGTCGTGGAGTGGGAGAGCTGCGTCGAAGAAGACCCGGAGCTGAACGACGAGGTGCGCAGCACCCACGTCGGCATGGCCTTCCACCCCGCCGTCTATCGCGTCATCGGCCGCCGCCTCGCCCAGATGGCCTGAACCGCGAATCCGTCCAACGGTTGCGCGCGGCTCAGCGTTCGCTCAGGCTCTCCCCATCCCATCTCTGCGAGCCGATTCCATGCAACGCGACCAGATCGCCGAGGCTGCCCGCCTCGCACATCTTACCCTTGACCCCGAAACCGACCTCACCGTCGAAGGCGCCGACCCCGTCTTCGAGACGCCCTTCCACCTTGGCGAAGGCGCCGCCGTCGCCCTCGGCCTCGTTGGCCAGGAGGCAGATCGACTGTGGCGCCTGCGCGGCGGACACCGTCAGTCACTCAACGTCGATGTCCGCCATGCGGCCGCATCGCTCGTGAGCTACACCTATGTCGACGTCCCTGCCGCCGACTTGCCGCCCCGCGCGGCCCCGCCCGTTACCGCCATCTACCCCTGCCGCGACGGCCGCTGGATCCACCTCCACGGCAGCTTCACCCATGCGCCAGGCATCCTCGCTGAACTCGGGCTTGGGATGGACGCGGACGCCGGCGCGATCCGCGCCGCCACCCTCAAACGCGCGGCCTTCGAGCTCGAAGATGCGCTCGCGCGCCAGGGCCTTTGCGTCGCCGTCGTCCGCAGCGCGGCGGAGTGGAGCATCCATCCCCAGGGGGCGCTCCTCGCCACGATGCCGGTCGTCGAAGTGCGGAAGATCGGCGAAGCGCCCCCGCAACCGTTGCCCGAGGCGCTTCGTCCCCTTAGCGGCGTGCGCGTGCTCGACCTCACCCGCGTGCTCGCGGGGCCGACCTGCGCGCGCACCCTGGCCGAACACGGCGCCGACGTGCTCCACATCGCCTCGCCGAACCTCCCAACAATCGAGCGCTTCGAGATGGATACGGGGCACGGCAAGCGCCAGGCCTACCTCGACCTCAACGAACCAGCCGAAGCGGCAACGCTGCGGGAACTGATCGCGACCGCCGACATCTTTTCTCAGGGCTTCCAGCATGGCTCGCTGGCGAAACGCGGCCTCGGGTACGAGGAGCTCGCGAAGCTGCGCCCCGGTTTGATATACGTCTCCGAGAACTGCTTCGGCCACGAGGGGCCCTGGGCCCGCCGCCCGGGCTGGGAACAGCTCGCCCAGACGGTCACCGGCATCGCCCAGGTCCAGGATCCTGACCATCCACGGCTCTCGGGCGCGGCGATGAACGACTACACGACCGGCTACTTCGCCGCCCTAGGCGCGATGCAGGCGCTCGTCCGCCGCGCGACCGAAGGCGGTTCCTGGCTCGTCCGCGTCTCGCTCTCGCAGACGAGTATGTGGTACTACCGCCTCGGGCAGGACGCAGATCGCGACGGCGGCCATGGGCCCGGCGATGTGACGCCCTTCATTGAAGAGCACGAAACGCTTTGGGGCCGAATGCGCCACCTGCGTCCGCCGCTCCAGATGTCGGAGACGATGCCGCGGTGGGAACTCCCCAGCGCGCCGCTCGGTAGCGGCACGCCCACCTGGAACGCCTGACCGCGAACTGGCCTTGAGCCGCTACCTCGCCCGCGAATCGGTCTCGACGCCTGTGGCGGGGGCGGCGCCGCCGGTGGTGC
>JAYUAG010000070.1:0-2505 GCA_043741475.1 Thermoflexaceae bacterium
CCAGCCGCCGCAGCACCTGCAGGTCCTCGTCGTGGCTCTTGCCGAAGGCGATGCCGGGGTCGACCGCGACCTGGTCGCTGGCGAAGCCCGCTTCGTTCAGCTGCACGAGGCGATCCCGCGTCCACGCCACCGTCTCCGCGACCACATCAACGTAGACCGGCGGCGAGTCCGGGCGGCGCTTGGGCACGCTGTAGCTGTAGTTCAGCACGTAGCCAGCGCCCGCGCGGACCGCTTCGCCCGCGGCGGCCAAACCGAGCGTCAAGCCGCTGATATCGTTCACGATCTCTGCCCCGGCCTCCAGCGCCGCTCGCGCGACGATGGGCTTGTACGTGTCGACCGAGACGCAGTGTCCCTCGCGTGTGAGTGCCGCGACGACCGGCCCGACGAGTTCCGCCTCGGCCTCGGCCTTCAGCGCGGGACGGTCGGCGCGCGCGGTCTCCGCGCCAACGTCGATGATGTCGACGCCCTCGATTCGCAGCTCCTCGGCGCGGCGCAGGGCGGCGTCGAGGCTCGCGCCGACGCCGTCCCCCGAGAACGAGTCCTCCGTCAGATTGAGGATCCCCATGATCCTCGGCGTCGCCAGCGAGAGGGTGCGCGTCCGCAGCCGCCAGCTGGACGCGGGCGCTACCACGCGCGCTGCACCCCGAGCGTCTCCGTCATCCGCCGCGCCTGCCAGAGGTGCTCCAGGTCGTGCTGGTAGAGTTCGCGCGCGAGCTGGAGGATGGTCAGGCGGCCGCGGTAGGGGTGGATGCCGCCGCGCTCCCAGTCCGCTTCGGCGCAATCCCAGAGCGTGTAGGCGGTCTGGCGGCGGTAGTAGTGGAACTCGTCCAGCACCTCCTCCTCGTCCTCGTCGGCGTAGTCCTCGGGGAAGGGGATGTCGTCGATGCCGACGTGCAGGAGGCGCGGTTCGCCGCGGTGGCGCAGGATCGTCTCGAGCTGTTCGTGTACGCCGAGTTCGACGTCACGGACGTGGGCGGCCAGGCCGAGGAGCGTCCAGGGCTCATCGACGCCCGTGCCGGGAATGAGCAGCCCGGAGCGCCGGACGCCGTGGAGTGACTGGCGCAGCTCACCCGAGGCTTCGCCCAGCGCCTTCAGGAGGAACGATGGGTCGGCGCCAGCCCTGCGAACGTATTGCACGGGAGTGATTGTACGCGCCCTGGGGCGAGTGTCGGAGTGACGGGGTATCGGAGTGCGCGCCTGAACGAAGTATTCGGAAGGCTCGGTAGCTGGGCACGCGGCGCGGGGCCCTTGCTGGCGCGCGGGCTAAGGACCGCGCCGCAGAGAACCATACCTGAATTCATTCGCGATCTACTCTCCCTCGCCCACCGCAGTGGGAGAGGGGGTCGGGGGGTGAGGGCAAGATGCCGAGACGTCCACGCCGACGCTATATCAGATACCCATCTCTGCGGCGTGGGCTAAGGACCGGAGCGAGCCACGCCCGAGGGAGTACGTCAGATTCGGTCACGAGAGTATCGGCGTGCCGGCGATTACTCCGATACCCCATCACTCCCACACTCCGATACTTCACTAGGTAACGGTGAGCGGGACGCGCTGGCGGCAGAGGGCGCAGTCCTCGGGCGCCCAGGAGGCTACCGCGAGCGCCAGGCAGGCGAAGAAGGGCACACCGAAGTCCACGCTGCCGGCGGTGCGGTCCACGAGCATACCGACGCCAGCGACCTCGGCGCCGCGGGCGCGGACCGCGTCGATCACGTCGCGCACGCTCCCGCCGGTGGTGAGCACGTCGTCCACAACGAGGACGTTGTCGCCCGGGCCGAGTTCGAAGCCACGCTTGAACTCGCGGCCGGGGCCGTCTTCGCGCTTTTCGCAGATGAGGCTGGCGAGACCGAGGTGGCGCGCCGTTTCGTAGCTGAGGAGGATGCCCCCGGTCGTCGGGCCGACGACGACATTCACCTTGTCGCGGAAGTGGTCGGCGATGCGGCGGCACAATTCGCCCGTCAGGTCGGGCCACTGCAGGATGCGGAACTTCTCGATATAGATGTCGGCGTGGCGTCCGCTGGCCAGCTGAAAATGGCCGCGCAAGAGGGCGCCGCGGGCCGCGAGGAGTTGTTCGACTTCGGTCTCCATTGCGTCGAAGCGTATCCGGCGGGCGAACGAGGGTCGAACGCTAGCGGGCGGTTGCCACCTTCGGCCGTTCGCCCACGACCGAGGCGATGGGCCGGTCCGTCAGGTGCGGCGACTCGTTCGGCGCAAGGCCAATCTTGCTCGTGGGCCAGTACGTGACGAGCGCCTTGCCGATGATGAAATCCTTGGGCACGGTGCCGACCGTGGCGCTGCGGCTATCGAGGCTGTTGTCTCGATGGTCGCCCATGACGAAGTATTCGCCCTGCGGCACGGTGACCTTCGGGCCGGTGTAGTGCCAGACCTGCTTGATATACGGCTCTTCGAGGTACATGCCGTTGATGAAGACGTTGCCATCGACGATTTCGACGGTATCGCCGGGGAGCCCGATGACGCGTTTGATAAGGTCTGTTTCGGGCTGGGTTG
>JAYUAG010000071.1:0-5952 GCA_043741475.1 Thermoflexaceae bacterium
CGCGTACGGGAACGGACCGCAAGGGTCGGTGAACCGCACGACGCGTGCGCCCTCCATCTCGATGGCCAGGCCATTGTCTCCGCGGGCCGTATTGCGGAGCACGACGACCGTGCTCCCGGACGGCAACCGCGCCGGGGGTGCGGCCGTGATGGACGGTTGCCGATAGACGGCGTAGAGCGCGGGCTTCCCAGAGAGTACGTTCTCGACGGGCGGATACGTGCCTGGTTGCCAGGTCCCACCTACACACGTGTTCCCAGTCGGAAAGGAAGGCACAAGTGTGCCAACCGGGAATCGGTCGCAGTGCGGGAGAGCATTGGGACCGTCGTAGCGGCCCTCGTTGGCGCAGGGCACGTTGACGAGCGTCATCAGGGCCTGGAGCCGGGCGGCGTCGCCGGCGCCAACTGCCTCCAGCAGCGCGTCGACATTCGCGTCGCCTGTCTTCTTGCCGGCGGGCCAGCTGAGGGACGCCGGTCCGCTGGTGGTGGGCGACGGGGTTTCTGCGGGAGACGACGGTGAGGGAGTCGCCGTTGCGGGTATGGCGGAACTCGCGTCGCCGCAGCCGATGATGAGTACACCGAGCGCTATCAGCACCGCGAACAGGAGGGGAAGTCTGGTGATCATAAAGTGAAGACGAACCGCTGGCGCTGAGAGTTCCGGTCGGGCGAAGCTCGTGTTCAGGATGGGTTCAGGCGATCAGCGTACCGCCCGTGGCGCTGCGAACGCCTCACAGCCGACTTCGCCCGCATCGCAGGTGTATCGGGAAGCAAGCCGTGCTCTTGCAGATCACGGCGTGGCGACGCCGCTCCGCGTCGCCCGCAGGACGAGCCGCTCGTTGTAGGATCCGGCGGAAAACTGACCGCCGCAGGTGATCAGGGTCACGGACTCCGTGGACGTGCTGTTCAGCACCTGGTCCATCGGGATCGTCGCAACGTCATACGACTGGCTGGCGCTGACGGTGTAGGAAACGATCACGCCGTCCTGGAGCACAACTTCGACGATGTCCCCGTTGACGAGCTTCTTCAGGTCCCAGAAGACGGCTTTGCCGACATTCACGTAGTCAACGTGCCCGGAGAAAACCGCGTTTCCGGCGCCCAGCCCCGGCTTGGCCGTGAAGTCGTACCAGGCGACGTTCGCCGCGCCGTCCGGGTTCTCCATCTGGCCGTTCTTGATGTTCTTCACCTGCACCGGGGCATCCACGCCGATCCTCGGGATGCGGAGCCGCACGATCGGCGCCAGGTAGAGCACCGGCGGCGGGACGATCGGCGCCCCTTTCAGAACAGAGCCTGGCTTCGGTTCGCCCCGGATGTCATCGCGGACCGCGCGGCGGCTGGCCAGGTCCGCGTAGCCCAAGGTCGCGCTTGCGTCCGTCCGGTACGTCGGCGCCAGCGCCAGCACGAGGCTCGCCAGCGCGGCGCCCGCCACGACGAGCAGCGCCAGCCCGCCCAACCAGCGCCCGCGGCGCGATCCGAAGAAGTCCACCAAAGCCTTCACAACCGCCAGTCTATCGTGTGGCCGGGGGATGTGGGATAAGGGGAGGAATGGAGCCCCAACAGCCGCCAGGCCCCGGCCCCAGGCGCGGGCCGGCCGGGAACCCGCCAGCGCAGCGCCCCCGCGCCCCAGCCGCGGGGCCTGGAGGCCCGCGCCCGGCCTCGCCCCGGCCCGTTGGCGCGCAGGCTGCGCGGCCAGGAGCGCCGGCAGGAGTCCGTCCCACCGGCCCCCCGCCGGGGCGTGGAGCGCAGCGCCCCATCCAGCGGCCACCGCCGCGTCCCTCGCGCCGCCGTTTGTCCGGCCGGGTCTGGCTCGCTCTCGCCTCTGTGATCGTCCTGGTGGCTGCCTGGCACTACCTCACCCTCTATCTCTCGGCCACTGGCGCGCGCAACGACCTGCTTTCCGTCCAGGCCAAGCTCGACGACGGACTCCGCCTCGATGACGCGGGACTGAAGGACGCCCGCGGCGACCTCATCTCCGCCCGCGCGAACCTCGACCGCACGCGCACCCACCTCAAATGGGACCCGCTCATTCGCGGCGCCGGCCTCTTTCCACGCGTCGACGACCAGGTGAACGCCACGCGGGACCTCCTCGATATCGCCGTCCTGTTGGTGGACGCGGGCGAAAACGCGATCATTGCCGGCCGGCTCGCGATCGATCTCCGCGATGGCCCCTCCACTGGTGAACCACTGACGAAGTCGCTCATCAAGCTGCTCGACGACAGCGCCCCCCAGGTGGAGGCGATCGACGCCTCCGTGCGTGAGGCCGTGCGCCGGCGGCTCGCCATGCCCGACAGCGGCCTTCTGCCACCGATCAACAACGTCCGCAAGAAGATCGATGCTCAGCTGCCGAAGGCCGCGAACAACGTCGAAGCGGTGCGCCAGGCGAAGGACCTCCTGCCCGCGTTCCTTGGTTTCAAGGGCGAACGCCGCTACCTCGTCCTCCCCCTGAACAGTGGCGAGCTTCTCCCGGGCGGCGGCCTCGTCACCGCGGCCGGCGTCCTTACCGTGAAGGATGGGCTCAACGGCTCCATCGACTTCACGGACTCCACCACCTGGAAACCCGAGGCGGAAAAGCGCGGTATCCCGTACATCGAGCCGCCCGGTCCGCTCAAACGCTACCTCTTGCGGGACTTCACCTGGAATCTCCTGGTCTCCAACTGGGACCCGGACTACCCGACCTGGAGCCAACAGGCGCTGGACTTCTACGAACTCGTACATGGTCCGCAGGACGTTCAAGGCATCATCGCCGCCGACCTCTACGTGCTCGAACGGTTGCTCGCCGTCACCGGCCCAAAGACGATCGACGTCCAGGGTCGCGGCCCCGTCACCTTCAGCACGGGAGACGCCGTCCTCCAGCTCGAAGCGCTAACGCGCCAGCCGTTCGACCCCCTCGACGACCGCAAGTCGGTCATCGGCGAGCTTGCGCAGGCCGTGCTCACCGACCTCCTGAATCTTCCCTCAGGGCGCTGGGCCGACGCCGTCGATGTCGTGCGCAAGCTCGGCGCCGAGCGGCACGTCCAGGTCTTCTCCTTCTCTCCCGCCGAGCAGACCCTCCTGCGAGACGCTGGCTGGGACGGCCGCCTGAAGACCGGCGGCCGAGACTATCTGCAGGTGAACGAGGCGAGCGTCCTTTCGACCAAGCTCAACCTCATCATCAAGCCCGAAGGTTCTCTCAAGATCGACATCAACGAACTCGGCGACGTGGAACACGAGTTGAGACTGAAGTACGCGAACACGTTGCCCGAATGGTCGAAGGGCAAGGACAAGGGGCTCGTCGACCAGCTCATGCTCGGCGGCCTCTATGGCGGCTACATCCGCGTCTTCGGCCCCTCCGGCCTCGCCGACCCGGTGGTCGAAATCGATGGCAAGCCGGCCCTCATCGAAGACCTCGGCCGCGAAGAGACGGCCGACTGGTTCGGCGCGATCGTCCCCGTCGGATCGGGCGCGACGCGTCTGCTAACGATGCGCTGGCGCTCGACGCCGCCAGGCGCAGTCCGCGACGAAGGTTACCGGCTGCTCATCCAGAAGCAGCCCGGCACGGACGGAGTCTGTCTCGCGCTCACGGTCTCCCGCGCCGGCAAGCCAGCGAAAGAGCTGCGTATCACCGGCGGCGCCCGCGACGCCCAGGGGCGGGTGTGTGTAACGACGGATGTGGAAGTCTTCGCCAGGTTCTAAGCGCGGGCTGCGTTGCTGGCGCGCGACCGCGCTCTCCGTTAGCCTCAAGCTAACAAACTGTCCCGGAGACCCTCCATGACCGTCGACTACCGCCCCCAACGCCTCAAGTTCGGGATCTTCATGGCCCCCTTCCATCGCATCGGTGAGAACCCGACGCTTGCCCTCGAACGCGACCTTGACCTGATCGACTATCTCGACAAGCTCGGCTTCGACGAGGCCTGGATCGGCGAGCACCACAGCGCCGGTTGGGAGATCATCGCCAGCCCCGAGGTGATGATCGCCGCCGCCTCTCAGCGCACGCGCACGATCAAGCTCGGTACGGGTGTCTCCAGCCTCCCCTATCACCATCCCTTCATCCTTGCCGACCGCATGTTGCAGCTCGACCACCTCACCCGCGGGCGGGCGATGTTCGGCGTCGGCCCCGGCGCGCTCACCTCCGACGCCTACCAGATGGGCATCGACCCGCTCACCCAGCGCAGCCGGATGGACGAATCGCTGGGGGCGATCATGGCGCTCTTCCGTGGCGAAACGGTCTCGATGGAGACCGACTGGTTCACGCTCAAGGAGGCGAGGCTCCAGCTCGCGCCATACTCAACCCCACACCTCGACGTGGCCGTGGCCAGCAGCTTCTCGCCCGCGGGGCCAACGACGGCGGGTAAGCACGGCGTGGGCATGCTCTCCGTCACCGCGTCGCAGCCAGGCGGGATGACGAACGCGGCCGCCGGCTGGAAGCTCGTCGAAGAGACCGCGGCGAAGAGCGGCCAGTCTGTCCACCGCAAGAACTGGCGCGTCCTCGTCTCCATGCACCTGGCCGAGGACCGCGAACAGGCGATCGCCGACGTGGAAGAAGGCTGCACGCACTTCTACAAGAGTTACTTCGGCGACACGCTCGGTAGCCCGGCGGGCGGCCCTGACTTCAGCTTCAAGGGCATGATCGACTCCGGCGGAGTGGTCGTAGGCACGCCGGAGGACGCGATCGCGGCGGTCGAACGCATCTACGAGATCACGGGCGGCATGGGCACGCTCCTCTTCCAGGCGCACGAATGGACAACGTGGGAGAAGACGCTGCGCAGCTTCGAGCTCTGGGCGCGCTACGTCGCCCCGCACTTCCAGGGCCAGGCCGCGACCGTGTCGGACAACCGCGACTGGGTATCGGGCCACCGCGCGAGCATCTTCGCGCCCGCACAGGCGGCCATCGGCAAGGCTTTCGCCGACGCCGGCATCGAAATCCCGAAGGAGATGGCCGAGCGCATGAACCGCGGCCGCAGCTGACCAGAGCCCACCGGGCTGGTTGGGCGTCCACAATCCGCCCCATGTACACTGCCGCGCATGACTGACAAGCGTTTCCTCGTGATCGGCGCAGGCACAATGGGCGGAGGCCACGCCCGCATGTTCGCCGCCGGCCGCGTCCCTGGCGCGACTCTCGCGGGCGTCGTCGATATCGACCTGGCTCGCGCCGAGGCCGCCGCCAGTGGCGCGCCCGCGTTCTCTGACATCGAACAGGCGCTTCGCGACCTCAAGCCCGACGCCGCCTACGTCGCCACCCCCGACGCCCTCCACCGTGGCCCCGTCGAAGCGTGCGCCAGTGCCGGTGTCCCGCTCCTGGTGGAGAAACCGCTCGCCACCACGGTCGAAGACGGACGGGCGATGGTGGCTGCGGTGAAGGCGGCCGGTATCCACGCCGAGGTGAACTACTCCAATCGCTGGAATCCGCCCTATGCCCGCGCGAAGAAGCTCATCGAGCGTGGCGAGATCGGAGATGTCCGCTCCTTCAACGCGCGGCTCAACAACCCCATCTCCTCACCCCGCGATCGGCTTGGCTGGAGCGGCACGACCACCTCCGCCTGGTTCCTCATGTCCCACTGCCTGGACCTCGCTGTCTGGCTCGGGGGAAAACGCGCCCTCAGTGTCTACGCCACCGGTTCGAAGGGCATCCTCGCCGCCGCCGGGAAGGACACCTATGACTGGGTGCACGCCTCCGTGCGCTTCGAAACGGGCGCCGATGGCTTTTTCGAAGCGGCGTGGATCCTCCCCGAAAGCTGGCCCGGAGGCGTCGAGTTCAACTACCGCGTCCTCGGCTCAATCGGCCTCATCGACCTCGACACGACGAACCAGAACATCACGCTCGCGGGCAAACGCCACGAGTATCCGCCCACGCTCAGTTGGGCCGCCGAGCGGCTCGCCTCATTCCTCGACGCGCTCGACGGCCGCCCTGGGACGACCGTGCCCTTCGAAGAGGCGCAGCACGTCACCGAGATCCTGGTCGCGGTCCATCGCAGTTTGGAGA
>JAYUAG010000072.1:0-2497 GCA_043741475.1 Thermoflexaceae bacterium
ATCTCGGATGCGTAGCAGGACTGAGGACTCAGGACTGAGGACTGCGTACACTGAGCGCATGGCCACTACCGCCGTCGCCGAACGCCTCCTCACCGCCGACGAGTTCATCCTCCTGCCCGAAGACCGTGATGGGCGCAAGCGTGAACTCTGGGATGGAAAGGTGATCACGATGTCACAGCCCGGCGAAGAGCACGCCCTGGTCGCACTCAACATCCGGGACGCACTCATGCCCTTCGTCCGCGCGAACCGGCTCGGGATTGTGGTGCAGGACGCCGGCTTCTTCATCCGGCCCGATCCGGACAGGCTTGTCTGTCCCGACGTGGCCGTCGTAGACCTCACGAAGCTGCCCCCCGACCGAGACCGCACGAAGGCGATGCCAATAGCGCCTCCGCTCGCCGTCGAGGTCGTCTCTCCCACCAACACCCGGCGCCACATCGCCGCCAAAGTGGCAGAGTACCGGGCGGCTGGCTCGGAGCGCGTTTGGGTGGCGTGGCCCGCGCAGCGCACCGTAACGGTCCATCGCCCGGATGGCAGCGAGCGCGTCCTCGCCGTTGGCGCGACGCTTACGAGCGATGACGCGGGCTTCCCGGTCGAAGGGTTTTCGCTTCCGGTCGCAGACGTATTCGACCTGGATTGAGCGATGCCAGCAACCGCCGCTGGCTGATAGACTGTTCTCCATGCCCACTTCCGCCGTCGCCGAACGCCTCCTCACCGCCGACGAGTTCATGGCTGTGCCGGACGACCCTGGGGGCCGCAAGCTCGAGCTCATGGACGGGAGGGTCGTCGCCATGTCGCAGACGGGGGAAGAACATGGCGTGATCGCCCGGGCGCTGTTCCGTGCGATGGACCCGTTCGTGGTCGCGAACCGAATGGGCGCGATCTTCTTCGATACCGGTTTCATCCTCAGGAGAGGTCCGGACCGCGTCGTCAACCCGGACCTCGCCTTCATCGACCCTGCCCGCCTCGCCGCGGGCCGCGATCGGCGCAAAGCGATCGCGTCCGCGCCCACCCTCGCGGTCGAGGTTGTTTCGCCCACGGACGTTGAGTCGGAGGTCGCGGCGAAGGTCGCCGAGTACCTCGCCGCCGGCTCCGAGCGTGTGTGGGTGTTGCGGCCTCGGCGTCGCACCGTCACGGTCCACCGCCTGGACGGTACCGTCCAGGCGCACGGTGTGGGCGCGACGCTGACGAGCGACGACGCTGGCTTCCCGGTCGAAGGTTTCTCGCTGCCGGTCGAGGCAGTGTTCGAGCTGGATTGACCGTCAGGGCGGCGGTGGTGGCAGGATGAATCGCGAGACTGGCCGCGCATCGCCCGCCATCTCACGCGCCGTCTCGCCGCAGCCGAAGTCCACGCTCACAACCATCCCGCTCTCTACGTAGACGCGGGCGCCCTTGCCAAGGTCGGTGAAGTTGAGGACAACGACCACCGGGGCGCCGTGGAAACGGAAGGTGTCGCCGGGGATGGCCACGTTCACATAGACCGCAAAGAGGCGCACGTGCGTCGAAGCCAGGCGCTTCAGGATGTCGTCGACCTGCCCGCGCTCGCGCAGCTCGAAGCGGTTGCATTCGACCACGGGAAACGCCGGGACGGGCCCGGTCGAGGCGAGTCCCTTGCAGAAGGCCGGCAACGGAGCGCCATTGTTGAAGGCGCTGCAGTACGCGGGCTGGAAGATCAGGTGGGCCTCGATGCGCGCCGGGTCCCGTGAATCTAGCGCCTGAGTGACCGGCCAGGCGGCGTTCGAGACCGGCGACCAGCCGGGCGGATAGCCGTCCGCGTTCGGCGGAGGCGTGGGCGTAGGCGTTGGTTTGGGTGGCGGCGGCGCGACGACCTCGACGGCGCTGTCTCGAAAGACAAAAGCGCGAGGGTCGGGGCCGCAAGGCTGCCACATGCCGGAGATGCGCCCATCCCTCACGTCAAACCGTTCGAGCAGTTCCTCGCCGGGAACGGTGCTGCGAACACTGAAGATGAGCGCGTATTCGCCCGCCGGGTAAAGGTTCGCTACAAGGCCGCCGGCGGGCCGGAAGACAGCGGCGAGTTCGCGTTCGAAGCGGAAGCGGAACTCGAGGAACGATGGCAGCGATGTGCGCCCTTCGCAGAACTGCGCACGTGTGGTCAGGATCGTCGTGCCCTCAGGCGTCCCCGGCGGGCACGGAGCATAGGGGTTCTTGTCGGGGTCGTTGGTACACACCTCCGGGAACCCGTCGAACAACGCCAACACTGCCGGGCGGTCCCGCGCGACGATCAGGTCGATGATGCGGTCGATCTCGGCGATGCCCGTGCGGCGTGCCGACGGCGTGGCCGTCGCTCCCGGCGGTGTCACGACGCCCGGAGGCAGCGTATCGTCGCCGCGCGACAGGAACCCGACGGCGGCGCCGCCCGCGACAACGAGCGCCGCCACCACGCCCGCGAGGGCCTTCCACGACGCCAACGGGCCGAGCACGCGCGTGAACCGGAAGAGGCGAGGCCGCAGCCCTTGTTGCGCCCGCCAGTAGTCGGCAG
>JAYUAG010000073.1:0-5951 GCA_043741475.1 Thermoflexaceae bacterium
GCGAGGATTGCGATCACGAAGCCAACCGTAGTCATGTAATAGACCCCGGCCGTACCGATGAAGGCGACGGCGATGAACGCGCCCGCGAGGGAAGGGCCGATGACGCGAGTGCTGTTCATCGAAAGCTGCTGCAGGACGACTGCATTGGAGACGTGTTCACGTGACACAAGGTCCGTGATGAACGCCTGCCGGGCGGGCCCGATGAAGGCGAACCCGGCGCCCTGGACCACACCGGCAACGATCAGCATCCAGTATTCGATGTGGCCGGTGGCGATCATCGTCGCCATCCAGGCGGAGTTCGCGGCAACAACGAGCTGGGCCACCATGAGCACGTGGCGTTTCGGGAGCCTATCGGCGACGACGCCGCCCCAAAGCGAAAGGACGAGCTGGGGGAGGCCGAAGGCGAGCATCACGCCGCCGAGGGCGCTGTTGCGGCCCGTTAAGTCGTAGGCGAGGTAGCCACGAGCGATGACCTGCATCTGCATGCCAAGGAAAGAGAAGATGTTTCCGAAGAAGAGCAGGCGGAACTGCGGGTTCTCGAGGGCACGGAAGGCATTGGGCAGGGTGAGGTTGCCGGCCACGTCTACCTTCACTTTCACGTTAAGGTTCTGTTGCTCAGCATAGCACGCCAAAAACCCTCGTGACGCAGCCGTAATAGGCTCTGCGAATGTCGCGTATCGATCTCAAGGGCGCCGGCGTTCGGGCAGCAGGAAGTTAGCCTCTGAGTCGGGCCGTGCGCCGCCGGGGCTTTTGCAGCGCCTGGTCGGCGATCGCCTCCCATGCGCGCCTGCTCACTTCCGCCTGGCGCACCTGGCTCACGTGCGTGTAGATCTGGGTGGTGTTTGCCGAGGTGTGGCCGAGCAGGTCCTGGACGATACGCAGGTCCGCGCCGCCGTCGAGCAGGTGCGTGGCGAAGCTGTGACGCAAGAGGTGAGGCCAGACGTCCTGGCTGAGGCCGGCGAAGATCGCGTGCCGTTTGATCAACAGCTGCACGGAACGAGGCGTCAGCCGCGAGCCGAACCGGTTCAGGAAGAGCGCGCTTTCCGGCCCGGAGACGAATCGGTGGCGGCCACCGGCCAGGTATGCTTCCAGTGCGAGCATGGCGGGCTGGCCGAAGAACGCCAGTCGCTCCTTGGCGCCCTTGCCGTGCACGATCGCCACGGCCTCGTCGAGGTTGACATCGCCGGCGTCGAGGGCCGTCAGCTCCGAAATCCGCAGCCCGCCGCCGTAAAGCAGTTCCAGCACCGCGCGATCGCGCAGCCCGGCGGGCGTGGAGGCGTCGGGCGCTGCGAGCAGCCGATCCACCACACCCGGCGGTAGCACCTTCGGCAGCCGCTTCGGGCGCTTGGGCAGGGCGGTGCCGTACAGCAGGTCTTTCTCCGTCGCCGCCTCGCGCAGGAGGTAACGATAGAAGCCATGGACCGTGCTTGTGCGGCGCGTGATCGAAGCAGCGGCCATGCCGCCCTCACGCAGCTCACCCAGGTAGGCGCGGAACTCCTGGCGGTTCGTGAGGAGCGGTTCGTTCTCGCGTTCGCGCTCCCAGCGGAGGAAGTGGCCGATGTCGTTGCGGTAGTTGCGGATGGTGTACCGCGAGCGATTGCCAACTGCGGCCAGCTCGCGCAGGTAGGCGTCAAGAAACGCTTCGGCGGTCTTGTGGGGAGCGGCATCGACCATAAGTTCGAGGATAGAGTGAAGAGGTCAACGGGCAACGACGTGCCCTCACCCCCCGGCCCCCTCTCCCGACTTCGCGGGCGAGGGGGAGTTCATCGCGCTCGGGTTGCCCCGGCCCGCCCACTCGCGTAGAAGGGCTCCATCACACCAGCGAGGCACCGATGCTTTACGAACTCCGCCAGTACACCTGCCAGCCCGGCCAGCGCGACGCCGTCGTGAAATGCATGGAAGAGGATGTCATCCCGTTTCAGGTGGCGAATGGGATGGTCATCCTCGCCAGCTACGTGGGCGAAGACACGCCCGACAACTACGTCTGGATCCGGCGCTTCAAGGATGAAGAGGAGCGGACCGCACTCTACGAGAAGGTCTACCAGAGCGACCACTGGAAGAACGTGATCGGCCCGAAGATCGGGCCGCTCCTGGACCGCACGGGAATGAACATCACGCGGCTGACGCCGACGCCGAAGTCGCCGCTTCAGTAGGCGGCGAATCAGGAGTAGGCGGCCTGGCGCACGGCGACGCTGGTGTTCTGGATGAGGTCAATCCAGACGCGGTTGCCGTCAGGCCTGAACCAGATCGTGTAGTCAGGGTCCACAAGGACGTTGAAGGTCTTCTCTTCCGTGGCACGATAGAAGACGCGCACGCCGTCGACACCCGGGTACTTGCGGATGTAGGTGACGAGTTCGCGGACGCGGTCCTTCTTCTCCTGATCCAGCGCCTTGTAGAACTCGGCCGACTGATCGGAGAGCCGCTCTTCGAGAGGGACGGCAGGACGGACGGTCCGCCTGGCCATCTTAGAAAGCATCGAGTCGACTCCCTTCCTCGGGGGCAGCGCCGATTCCGTAACTTACGGCCGCCACCGGAGCCACTGCCAGTTGCGATTGTACCCGATTCTGGCGGTCACTGATCTCCCGGAGGGAGACGAAGGCCGCCTCGTAGTCTTCGCGCGCGATGGCGCCCATCCGCAACACCCAGACATCCTGTCCCGTAAGCAGTTCCGTGAGTTGTCGTTCGCCCGTCATCCCCGACTTTTCGATCGCGTCCTTCGTTTCCAGGTAGGCGACCCAGAGGGAATCGGAGAGGGCGATGCGGTTGTTGGCAAGCCAGAGCTGCCGCCACGGTCGCTCGATGACGCCCCAGGCGATATCGAGCACGCTGAGAAGGACCGGGACGGACGCCGCCGCGAATTCGTCCTTCAGGACGAGCCACGTTGCGCCGCCAGCCGCGGCCAGCAGGATGGCGACCCCAAGCAGGTTGGTGTAGATCGCGACGCGGAAGTTGATGCGCAGGCGGTTGATGGCGTTCGCATAGGCTTCGGACGAGACCGCCATCGTCTGCGGGGCTGAGGAAGTCACCGGCGCGCTCCTTAGCCGAGGAAGCCCTTCACCTCGGCGACGTACTCGGCCGTCTTTTCGATCGGCAGCATGTGGCCGGCGCGCTTGATCGTCACGAGCTGGGACTTCGCGATCTTCGACTGAAAGAGCGGCCCATAGGCGGGCGGCGTGAGCCGGTCGGAATCGCCCCAGAGGATGAGCGTCGGGGCGGTGATGCGGTAGAGCCGCTTCTTCAGCCCCTTGTCCGGGATGGGCCAGATGAACTTGCCCGTCGCGGAAAAGTTCGCTGCCTGCAGATACATCATCTGGGCGAGTTCGTCCTCATTGGCCGGTGGCTTCATGAAGTCGGCGAGGGCCGGGTTGGTGAGGTCGCCGAACAGCATCGCAGGCAGGTCCGGGGGAAGGGCGGCGAAGATGTCGGCGACGGGCGATTCCGGGATCCACATGCCGACCGGCGAAACGAGCACGAGTTTTTTCACCATGTCCGGCCGGGCGGCGGCAAACTCGGCCGCGAACATGCCGCCGAGCGAATGCCCGAGGACATTCGTCTGCTTGATCCCGAGCGCGTCCCAAAGGTCCTGGAGGAAGAACATCATGTCATGGACGTCGTCGATGTGCTGGAGGCCATCGGTGTCGTCCCAGCCGGGGAGCACGGGAGCGATGACCTCATAGGACTCGGCGAGCGCTTCGAGGTCCGGCCCGAAGCCGCGGCCCATGCCGCCCGCACCGTGGAGGCAGAAAAGTTTTTCGCCCCTTCCCGAACGGTAGACGGGGATATTGAACATCCCGTTGCGGATGCTCAGGGTGGCCGGTTCGACGGTCATGGCGGGTGTCCTCGAAGGGGTGTGCGTCGGGCGGTGTAGGCCCGCAACGGCGCATGCTACAGCGTCCTTCGCTAGAGACGAAGGATGTTGGGCGCCGCGCTGTCACTGCGTCCCGCGGTGTAGGATGCGCGCGGCGGAGCCGCCGCCGGGAGTTCGTCATGTCGCGCAGAAGCTACTGGGGCTGGGGACTCGTCTCAGACGAGCCCACCGAAGAACAACGCCAGCAGATGGCCGCGCGCCTCTCCACGCGCCACGGCGTCCCGCTCGAGCCCCCGCCCCTACCGCGGATCGAGCGCGTCTCCCTCAGGGCGCCCCGCATCGCAGTGCCGGACAAATTCGCAGCCATCTGTTCGAGGGACGCCCACGAGCGCGCCGGTCACGCCTACGGCAAGAGCTTCATCGACGGCGTCCGCGCCGTGAACAACGATTTCCCGAACCCGCCGGACGTGGTCGCTTTCCCACGAGACGAAACGGATGTCGTGCGGCTGCTCGAATGGTGCGACACCAATCGCTACAACGCCGTCCCCTACGGCGGCGGCTCGTCCGTCGTTGGCGGTGTCGAGCCGCCCGGCGGCGACCGTCCGGCGGTGACGATCGACCTGCGCGACATGGGCCAGGTGCTCGAAGTCGACGCCACCTCACGCGCCGCCCGGATCCAGGCGGGCGCGCTCGGCCCCGCGCTCGACGCCCAGTTGAAGCCGCACGGCTTCACCCTCCGCCACTTCCCCCAGAGCTTCGAGTGGTCGACGCTCGGCGGCTGGATTGCCACTCGCTCGGGCGGCCACTACGCCACCAACCACACCCACATCGACGACTTCGTTGAATCGGTGCGCATGGTTACGCCGCGCGGGCCGTGGGAGTCCCGTCGCCTCCCCGGAAGCGGCGCCGGTCCCAGCCCGGACCGCATGATCCTCGGCAGCGAGGGTATCCTCGGCATCATCACCGAGGCCTGGATGCGCATCCAGGCGCGGCCGACCTTCCGCGCCTCTGCGGGCGTCACCTTCGACTCCTGGGAGAAGGCGTCCGAGGCCACGCGCCACGTCGTCCAGGCGAAGCTCTGGCCCGCGAACTGCCGCCTGCTCGACCCCGTCGAGGCGGGCAACGCCGCGGGCATGGACGGCCAGGACGCGATCCTCATCCTCGCCTTCGAATCGGCTGAGGCGCCGCAGGGCGCCTTCCTCCAGGAAGCGCTCAAGATCGCGCGCGAGGCCGGGGGTAAGGTCGACGAAGGCGGCGTCGTGATCGTCGATGGTGGCGGGCGCGAATCGAGCAGCGGCGAAGGAGCGGGCCGCCAGGGCGCCGTGGGTGAATGGCGCAACTCCTTCATTCGCGCGCCCTACAACCGGAATCTCACGCTCGGCCTCGGCCTGGTCGGCGACACCTTCGAGACCTCCATCACCTGGGAGCGCTGGCCCGAGTTCGACCGCAACGTCCGCGCCGCCGTGAATGAGACGCTCCGGCGCGTCTGTGGCGGCGGGACGCTCTCCTGCCGCTTCACCCACGTCTACACCGATGGCCCTGCGCCCTATTACACGTTCTCCGCCGTGGGCAAGCCCGGCGGCGAGATCGAGATGTGGCGCGAAATCAAGCAGGCCGCGGGCGACGCGCTCATGGCGAACGGCGGCACGATCACGCATCACCACGCCGTCGGCCGCGACCACCGTCCCTGGTACGATATCCAGCGCCCGGACCTCTTCGCCGACGCCCTGCGCGCGGCGAAGAAAGCGGTCGACCCAAACGCCATCCTCAACGCCGGCGTGCTCATTGATCCGTAGCAAGCGCGCCCAACCTGGCACGACAGCCCGTCAGCGCGGCGGCCGACGGCTACCGGAGTCCACCACCCTTCCGGTAGCCGCGACCCACTGTGGTCGCGGGCTGTCGTGCCATGGCTGTCGTCGCCGGGCGGTTCGGCATGAACCTCGCAGTCGTGTGAAGGGGTTCACAGACGGCCGACGCAATCCATGCTAGTCTCCGCCAACCCTGTTTGGAGACCGCCGCCCGTGACTGTCGCCACCCGTACACCCATTCCGACCGAACAATCGATGCTCACCCCCGGGTGGCTCACGTCGGCGCTGCGCGAGTCCGGCACGATCCGTCACGCCACGGTCACAAACCTGGACGT